>DPYO01000136.1 GCA_003535775.1 Fidelibacterota bacterium
GAAACTGTACGGCCATACAAAAAGGCAGAACTTGGTAATCGTATTCGGGTGATCTGGTCAGGTGCGGAATACCGTGGACGCGGTCGTGAAACTGTTTGGGACGGATGTGCTTCACTGAGTGGCAACACCTTTGAAACAATTACTCCAATTAATATGTATAACCTCGAGAAAACTGTGACCCAACTTGATCCGAGGCAACTGGAGTGGAAAGCAGTGACGACAGGAGGATTTGGTGGTTTTGATTGTGGCTTGTCAGATCATCGGGCAGGGACATTAACTATCGAAACCGCTCAGGTGAATTGTACTGTACCTGTCTCAGAAATTGGTTTTCAAGATACACGTTTTGATGCCGGGGGCTTGGAACGCCATTTGCGTCTTGTACGTTTGCCAGACAAAAACCCGCATCATAAACTGAGTTTGGAACGTAAGATCTTCCTGAATTCAAGTGGTGATAATCCATTGTATGTGTGTCTGTGCCAGGAGGATGGTCATCTGGCTTGGTCAAGTCCCATTTATTTGTTTAATTAGATTACTTAAATAAAATAATGCCACAAAATACGGCATAGCAACACTTCAGTAAAGGAGAAAAAATGTCCACAGTAGCATTTATTGGCCTCGGCCTAATGGGTGAACCCATGGCTCGTAATTTATTAAAAGGTGGGCATATTGTTCGGGCATTTGATGTTCGTACAGATGCTATGACAGCCTTAGCGAACGAAGGTGCTGTATCAGCAGATTCGCCAGCTGATGCTGCCGCTGGTGCTGAGTATATTTTCACAATGCTGCCGAGTGGTAAAGAGGTCAATCAGGCAGTATTTGGTGAAAATGGTTTTGCACAATCGATGAATGAAAATACCTTGTTCATTGATACAAGCACAATTTTA
The DNA here is from genome assembly GCA_003535775.1 of Fidelibacterota bacterium. GTDB lineage: Bacteria > Fidelibacterota > Marinisomatia > Marinisomatales > UBA8229 > UBA8229. Next base: position 885 of record DPYO01000136.1, read on the forward strand.
CCTGCAGACACTGATGAAATTTCAGCTAAACTTGCTGCTAACGGCCGTAAAATGTTGGATGCACCAGTAGGCAGATTAGCGCAAAATGCAATAGAAGGGACACTGTTGTTCATGGTAGGAGGCTCAGAATCAGATCTCGAAAATGCACGTCCACTGCTAAATCTTTTGGGAGACGAAATAGTTCACTGCGGAGCAGTGGGGATGGGAGCACGTATGAAAATAGTTAATAATTACCAGTCAACTGCACTCAATATCTTAACTGCTGAGACACTTACTTTGGCCGAAGCCAGTGGATTGGATGTCAAGCTGGCAATCAAAGTAATGAGTGAAACGACTGCCGGACGTGGTCATATGAGTGCAACATATCCAAAACAGGTTCTTTCTGGAAATATCGAACCGGGTTTTATGATTGATCTGGCCCATAAAGATTTGGGATTGGCATTGGAAACTACTGCTGCCCTTCGTACACCAGCTTTCCTTGGTGCTGCTGCTCGTCAAGCATATTCTATTGCTCAGTCAAAGGGGCAGGGCAGGAAAGATTGGACTTCTGTTTACATAACATTAAAACAGCTTGCTGGTTTGGATACATAAAAAATAAATAGCGAAAATACTTTTTTAAAGCAAACTTAAATTAAATGAATGAAATCACTTTAATAGCAGATAATTTAGTTAAAATAGAAAATATCATCATAATTTATTTGGACCTTCTGTACAAGGGAGATATAGACCTAATTGAATCAGTTTTTCTCCACGAAGCCACTGTCAGTTCGGTCAGCGACGGAAAAATTATTAGTATAAATATGGATGGGTTTCGAAAAAGAATTGCCACACGGAAATCTCCTGAGAGTGTTGGTGAAACGCGTCACGACAAAATAATTATGATTGATATTTCAAGTCCAACAACAGCGATAGCGAAGGTGCAATGCATGATCTTGAAAAACTATTATACTGACTATCTGACTTTTATTAAAGTCAGGGGAAAATGGGGTATTATTTCAAAGGTTTTCCATATGAGTCATAGTGGGTGGACTTAGGTATAAAAATTAGTTTTCTTTTAAGTATTTTATTTAAAATAAATTTATACAATTTTAGATTATTAATCTTAACATACACAACTATAGAGGTTTTTTAATGAAACCAGTAATCAAGCAGTTACTTTTTTCTGAGTTGCCAAAAATATCACGTGGTCGAGGTATAATTAATCATTTAATTGCAAGTAAACAAATAGGTGCAGTTAATATACATTCTGGAATCACATTCCTTCCACCCAATATGTCGGTACCAGACCATTCACATAATACAGAAGAGCAAGTTACAATTTTAAAAGGTACGTTGAAAATCATTTTGAATGGTGATCAGGAGATTATCTGTAAAAGCTACGATTCAACTTTTATTTCATCCAATGTCCGGCATGAACTAATAAATGAATCTGAAGAGGAAGTTCACGCTATAATCATTTATGGATCAGCAGACGTAACTAGAACTTTCACGGAGACTGGAGAAACAGTTGAAGTTGGTTCTAGAAAAGACAATTTTGCTGGCAAGAGATAAGTATAATACTGAGTCATATAAAAAAATTGGCTACTCTAATTTATTTATCGAAATTGAAAGAAACGAAATGGTATTTACAAAAAACTTTACAATGCTAAGGAATTTATGAGTTTTTCTGATTACTTTACACATAAACCCGGGGG
>DPYO01000229.1 GCA_003535775.1 Fidelibacterota bacterium
CGTTTCTGAATCCATTGGCTGGCTGGGAGATCGATCAACATACATTATCGGTAGTTATGAATGTTATAATCTTGGTGAAGATACTGCTTCCTGGTCTCCTTCATTGGAGACGGCTTTTCACTGGCAGGGTTTTGTTTCTGAGAATACAGTCACTGATACCATAGCCTGTTTGTCAGATGAAATAGACCTGACACTAGCGTACACCGATGGCTGGAACTTAATCGGTTTACCCGTTGTTCCTGAAAATGGCAATTACCTGGCTTTATTTCCTGAAGCGCTGGAAAACACCCTGTATTCATTTGACGGTGGAAGTTATGTGAACACTGTGGAATTAAATCCAGGGATTGGATATTGGCTGAGGTTTAACAATCCAGGATCTGAAATTGTTTCAGGAACAGTCATCAATGCAATGACTCTAACCCTTCAAGAGGGCTGGAACCTGGTTTCCGGCATTACGTATGCTGTGGAAATAGAAACTATCTCAGATCCGGAGGGATTGATTATTTCCGGAACGATATACGGTTTTGATGGAAGCTATGTTCCCGCGGAGGTGCTTGAGCCGGGGAAGGGATATTGGCTCCGGAGCAGCGGTGATGGGGTAATCACCTTGTCCATCGTTCAGTAAGAATCTGAATTTTACCGGGTAGGAATATTTTACAGGTGTTTTCCGTTCTCTTTGGAATCCGTTCAATAAAACTTCTAAATTCGATTATATTTTTGGGGCCGTAGCTCAGTTGGGAGAGCGCAGCGTTCGCAATGCTGAGGTCGAGGGTTCGACCCCCTTCGGCTCCACAATATCACGGGAAAATTGGTCGTGCTGGATGGGGAGGTAGCGGTGCCCTGTAACCTGCAACCCGCTCTAGCAGGGTTAAAGACATGATGAGATGTTTTCTGCGTTGATTCAGAAGAATAAGTGGTGTTGAAATTTCAATCCATTGCAATGGTGCTACTGTGAACCCCGTCAGGCCCGGAAGGGAGCAGCGGTAATCAACTGGCATCATGTGCCGATGGACCATGGAATGGAGCTAACTGTCCTGTCTGGATTGACTGCAAGAGATAACGAATCGTGGCGCACGGCCATTTTTTAGAATTTTATAGATTTATTCACACTCCGAAATTCTTTTTCCGTTGTAGTTTACGCATTGAATTTTTATGAAAATTTAATGAATATTACCTGATGCCATACCAAGTATTATCTCTGAAGTGGCGCCCCCAGACATTTAAAGAGGTTGTTGGCCAGGAGCATGTAACTCATACCTTAACCAATGCGTTCAAGAAGGACCGTGTTGCCCAGGCCTACCTATTTACAGGTCCAAGAGGGGTGGGAAAAACAACTACGGCGCGTTTAGTTTCCAAAGCTCTGAACTGCCTTAAGACCCCGGGTGATTTTTGTAACAGCTGTTCAAACTGCATGGAAATCACCGATGGCCGGAACATGGATGTTTTGGAAATTGACGGTGCTTCAAACCGGGGGATTGATGAAATTCGTAATCTTCGGGAAATGATTCAATATACACCCATGAATTCCCAATACAAAATTTTCATTATTGATGAAGTCCACATGCTCACGACCCAGGCGTTTAATGCCCTCCTCCGCACCTTAGAGGAGCCTCCAAAACATGGGAAGTTTGTCCTGGCAACTACAGATATTCAAAAAGTTCCTGCTACAATTATTTCCCGGTGCCAGCGGTTTGATTTTAACAGGATCACTGCCTCAAATATCATAGACCACGTTGGAACTATTTTAGATTCTGAAAATGTATCTATTGATGATGAATCTGTGAAAGCCCTTGCTTCCAAAGCTGATGGAAGTATGCGGGATGCCCTGAGCATTCTTGACCAGCTTATTGCATATTGCGGTGAAAAAATTACCTTTGTTGACTCTACAGTTGTCATGGGATTAATTCCCCATGATACTTTTTTCAATGTAACGAAGGCATTGAAGGCGAAAGATGTAAAATTGATTGTTCAGCTTCTCCATGATACAAGGATGCTGGGAATATCAGCTGGAGAAATGGCCATTGGGTTCAATAAACATATTCGAAACCTGTTGCTGGCTTCTGTACCGGGTGCTTTAGATATTTATGATTTGAACCTGGAATTAAAAGAGCGCTATGAACTTGTTTCCAAAGAATGGGACCGGAGAGATCTTTTAAGAATAGCTGAAATTTTGACAGATATGGAAGCAAAAATTCATCGGGCAGCTCAACCGTATATTCTCCTGGAAATGATGTGTTTGAAACTCCTTGAAATGGATTCTACAGTATCATTGGAAAACCTGTTAAAGCAATTGAAACCCTCCATCCAATCTGAAGCAAATGATACTTCGGCGGTTTCACAGCCATCCGTGCCGTATGAAAAAGACCCACAGAAATCTGCGTTTGTCCATGAGGTCCAAGGGAAAACAGAGGATAAAAATCCCCCGGAAGAATTGGCTGTGTTCCCGGAAGCAGGGGTGAAGTTTCAGAAAGAGGAAGCGGGCAAGGAATCAGATCCAGTGAACAGGAATTCAATAAGCCTGGAGGAAGTTCAATCGGCCTGGGGTGAGATTACCAAAGAAGTATCAGCAAGCCGCCCCTCCATTGGAACGATTCTGGAACATTGTATGGTAAACAAAGTACATGGAAAAGTATTGGAAGTGGTCATGACAGGCCAGCCAAAGTTTAATTTAAACCTCTTGGAGAAAAATAAAAAATTGATAGAAGTTCAGGTTGAAAAATCTATTGAAAAATCAGTTATTCTCAGATTTAAAATTAATGATAAAGTAGAAAGTATTTCAACCGATAGTACTAATAATATTGAAGAACAGAATGAGAATAATGCCCCCAAAAAAGACCCGGCTTTATTACAAATAATCGAACGGTTTGATGGGGAAATAATAACTTAGGAGTTAGAGATGTTTAATAAAGGCAATATGACCGGAATGCTGAAACAGGCCCGGGAAATTCAGAAAAAAATTGAAGATGTCCAATCAGAGCTTGAAGACCTGGTGGTTGAAGCAAACTCAGGTGGCGGTATGGTGAAAGTAGTTGCCAATGGAAAACAGGAGATTTTAGACTTAACAATTGATCCCGGAGCCTTGAAAGAAGAGAAAGAACTGCTTGAAGACTTGATTATTTCCGCTGTAAATAAAGCTCTCACTCAGTCACAGGAAGAGAGTCAAAACAGAATGAATGCCGTTACGGGAAATATGCTGGGTGGAATGAAAATTCCTGGAATGTAGAATGGAATCATATCCACAAAGTGTTGAACGCCTGATCAGTGAATTTGCAAAATTTCCAGGTATTGGAAAGAAAACAGCTCAGCGCATGGCATTTCATATCCTGATGTCCAACAATGAACATTCTGCTCATCTGGCACAGGCTGTTATGGACGTCAAGACGAAGATTTTGTTATGTTCTGCCTGCGGTGGGATCACCGAGGATGATCCCTGTCATATCTGCTCCGATCCAAGGCGGGACAAAAATCTGATTTGTATTGTTGAAGATCCAGCGGACATTTATGCTTTTGAACGAATGGGTATTTTTAGGGGTTTGTACCATGTTCTTGGCGGAGTTATTTCTCCCCTGGATGGAATCGGTCCGGACAGTTTAACTATCGATCGGCTTTTAACACGTATTCAAGAAGGTATGGAAATAATTCTTGCCACGAATGCCAGCATTGAAGGCGATACTACGGCACTTTATCTTGGAAAAATATTGAACAAAAAAGGAGTGAAAGTGACCCGGCTTGCTAGGGGAATTCCAGTTGGTGGAGAACTTGAGTACATCGATGAGGCCACCCTCCAGAGGGCAATAGAAGGGAGGACACAATTATAGTCAACCTTCCCAATCTTCTCACATTTTTCAGGATTGTCCTGACACCATTTTTTATTATCTGCCTTTTCTACGAGCATCCCTATTCTAATTTATGGGCATTATCTATATTTATTGTGGCTTCCATTACAGACGCCTATGATGGATACTTTGCCCGGAAATATAATCTTGTGACTGCACAGGGTCGTTTTTTAGATCCTCTGGCTGATAAAATCTTGGTTTCATCTGCTTTTATTTCATTTGCAGTTTTGGGTGTGGTGGAATACTGGATGGTTTCCCTGATTATTTTCAGAGATCTTTTTGTCACTGGATTGCGGATGGTTATGGAAAAAAATGGGTTTACAATGCTTACCAGTAAGATTGCGAAAGCAAAAACTGCCATTCAGATCACGATAATAATTTTTATCCTGCTTTTTATTGGATTGAAGGGAATTCCTTTTGAATGGTTGAGATTTGAATGGTTGAAAGTTCTGTTTGGAATTATTTTGAAATATCGGATTATCTACTATCTAACCTTAATTGTAACTATATTTACCATCTGGACTGGAATTTCATATTTGTATAATAACCGTGCTGCTATTCGTAAGTTCACGTCCTGAACTATTTCTGTGAACAAAGAACAATTGTCCGACTGGATTGCCACATGTTGTAAGGTCGGTACGCTTCCAATTGCACCGGGAACCTGGGGGAGCCTGGCTGCAGTATCTGTTTGGTTTTTAGTGATTAATTACATTACACCAATATATTTTATTCTTTTAACTTCTATAATATTTACAATTGGAGTAATTACATCAACTATAGTGTCAAGAGACCTTTCTTCCCCTGACCCATCAAGAGTTGTCATTGATGAATGGGTGGGACAGTGGATTGCATTATTTTTTATTCCAAAGTCACTTTATTATGGACTGCTATCCTTTGTACTATTCCGGATCTTTGATATTTGGAAACCGCTGTATATCAAGCAAATGGAAAAATATTCCGGGGGATTTGGAATTATGATGGATGACGTGGGAGCAGGTGTTGCAGCGCTAATTTTAACACATGTGATTTTATTACTATTATGAAGGCGGGATTACTCACAATTGGGAATGAATTACTTTCAGGATTTACTGTAAATACAAACGCATCGTGGATAGGTTTAAAATTAGGAAAAATTGGAATTGAGATAACAGTCCATCATACAATACAGGATAATAAAAGTAAAATAATTTTTGAATTAGAAAAATTATCTGAAATGGCTTCAACTGTTATTGTAACCGGAGGATTGGGTCCTACTCATGATGATGTGACTGCTTCCGCATTTTACTCATATTTTGAAGATTCTCCCATCTTTGATGAAAACTATTGGAATGATTTAACAGATCGGTTTTCCAAAATAAATTATAAAATTCCTGATATGAATCGAAACCAGGCGATGAAACCCGAAAAAGGTGAAGTCATTCAAAACGAGTTAGGGTCAGCAAGGGGATTGTATTTCAAAAAAGGTGGCTGCCATTTTTTTGCTCTACCGGGAGTTCCCAAAGAAATGAAAGCCATGCTAAATAATTCAGTTATTCCAATTTTGAAGAACCAGGTTACGAATCCATTAATTACCAGGACAATTCGAACTACCGGCATTCCAGAATCAGCCCTGGCGGAAAAAATCAATAAAAATATAAATATTCATCATTCTCAATGTTCAGTTGCATTTTTGCCAAAATTAACTGGAGTGGATATTCGTTTGTTTTGTCGGGATATAAAAATAATACAGGATATGGAAGAGAATCTTACACCTGTGATTGAGAAATATGTATATGGATACGACGATGTATCACTGGAGGAAGTTGTGGGAAATCGATTGAGTGAATTGGGGTTGACTCTTGCTACAGCCGAATCGTGCACAGGAGGTTTGCTTGGTCACAGGATCACAGGTGTTTCAGGTAGTTCCAATTATTATCTGGGGGGGATTATTTCATACAACAACGAGGCAAAGATGGAACTTTTGGGTGTGAAAAAGAAGACGCTGGAAACATTTGGTGCAGTAAGTGAAGAAACGGTGAGAGAAATGGCCCAGGGTGTACAATCCCTGTTTAAATCTGATTTGGGAATTTCCATTTCAGGGATTGCTGGCCCCACGGGAGGTACTCCTGAAAAACCGGTTGGCCTTATTTATATCGGGTTGAGCTTTGGGAAAGAAGTTGCCGTAAAGAAATTTAATTTTTTTCATGACAGGGATTCTAATAAACGAATCAGTAGTCAGGTAGCATTGAATATGATTAGACTTGCATTGAAAAATGAGTGAAAGATTACTGCGGACCTTTATTTCAGTTACTGTTCCAAATGAGATTATTTCCCTTAGGGACATGCTGAAGACAACCGTGAAACACCAGAAAAAAAATCTTCGATGGGTTATAACGGGTCAGATTCACCTTACATTGAAATTTCTTGGATTTGCCCCTCCTGATGTGATTGATGAATTAAATTCTATTATTGCAAAGGTTATTTCCCGCTATACCAAGATTGATTTAACTGTAACGGGAACAGGGTGTTTTCCGGTTCCAACCAGGCCCCGGGTGCTCTGGCTGGGGATGACAGGTCAAACTGATACATTAACTTCTTTAGTTTCTGACCTGAATACTGCCTTGGAACCCCTTGGTTTTCCAGCTGAAGAGCAGAAAGTTGTACCGCATATTACACTTGCCCGTATAAATTATCCACCCAAGCATACTCCTGATATATCTGCATTTCTACAAACGACTTATGATCCAATTTTAATGAGAGTTAGCCGGGTTCAGTTTATAAGGAGTGAGTTGTTTCCGGATGGACCGGTTTATAGTATTTTAGGCACCCATTTTTTAGCCCCTGAAGATAAAAAGGAGAATTGAAGATGACAATAGCTGATAAAAAATCAAAAGCTCTTGAACTATCCATATCCCAAATTGACCGTCAGTTTGGTAAAGGATCAATCATGCGTTTAGGTGATGACCATCCTACTTTGATGGACAATGTTATTTCAACAGGAGCTTTGTCTCTGGATGTGGCACTTGGCATTGGCGGAGTACCCCGGGGACGGATCATAGAAATATTCGGGCCGGAATCATCGGGGAAAACTACACTGGCCCTGCACATTGTCGCTGAAGCTCAGAAATTGGATGGATACGCTGCTTTTATTGATGCGGAACATGCCCTTGACCCGGAATACTCTAAAAGACTTGGTGTCAATACTGAAGAATTACTTGTATCACAGCCAGATTCGGGCGAGCAGGCACTTGAGATTACCGAAACGTTGGTCCGGAGCAGCGCTCTGGATGTTATTGTCATTGATTCGGTTGCTGCCCTTGTTCCCAGGGTTGAGCTTGAAGGGGAGATGGGCGATACTCATGTTGGTCTTCAAGCCAGGTTGATGTCACAGGCTTTGCGAAAATTGACCGGAACAGTATCCCGG
>DPYO01000186.1:0-157 GCA_003535775.1 Fidelibacterota bacterium
TTTTAGGCATATCTTCATCAAACCTATATGCAGCCAGGAAAAGATTCATTCCTACAGGTGGAGTTAAAAATCCAAGTTCAAGGTTAGCAATAAAAATTATGGCTAAATGAACTGGATCTATACCAAAATATACCCCTAAAGGTGCAATAAGCGGTAC
>DPYO01000186.1:533-4568 GCA_003535775.1 Fidelibacterota bacterium
AAAAGCAGAAATACGTTGAGCATTAATAAAAATGCATATTTTGATGCGATGGTGCTCTTCGCCCATGTTAAAATAAGAATTGGGATTTGTGCGTCTATAAGATAGCTGGTCAGTCCCATGGCTACTCCAAGGATGATCAATACCCCACCAATTAAAGTAGCACAATCAATCACGATCCTTGGTAGGTCCCGTAATCGAATATCCTTGTATAGGTACACTTCCACCAAAAAGATATAAACCACAGTTAGGGCAGCTGTTTCCACCAATGTGGTAAATCCGCCAAAAACACCAAAAAGGATCAGGACAGGGATTAGCAATTCCCATTTCGTATCAATGCAAGCTTTGACAGCTTTTTTGAAATTAAATGGCTTGGGTGCAATCCTTTCTTTCTTCCCCTGATACAAAGACCAGCCAGACATCATGACCAAGAGTAAAACCCCAGGTATTAGACCCGCGATAAATATATCTTTTACAGACACGCCAGCGGTAACACCATAAATAATAGCTGGTAAACTTGGAGGGAACAATAATCCAAGAGAACCAGACACTGTGATCAATCCAATCGAGAACGATCGGCTATATCCTTCCTTCAATAAAAGGGGTAAGAGAAGTCCTCCCAAAGCTAGGATTGTAACACCAGAGCCACCTGTTAATGCTGTAAAAAATGCGCATAGAACGACAATAATAATGGGAGTTCCACCGGGAATCCATCCAAATAATGCCCTAAAGACATTCACAAGCCTTTCTGATGCTTTACTTTCGGCAAGCAAATACCCCGCAAGTGTAAACAGAGGAATTGTAGGCAAGGTCGGGGATACAACTATTCTATATGTTTCCGTTGGAATCGCTGCAATAGGAATAAAATCCGCCCAAAAGAATAATGCTGCTGCACCACCTAATCCCACAAATATAGGAGCGCCATAGCGCAATGCAATAAGAAGAAGAATTAACCCGATCCCCACGACCGGCAATACATCAAAAATCGCATCAGTGATGGTACTAATTGAAAAAAGAAGACCAACAACGACCAAAGAAATCCTGTGTATATGTTTTTTGTAACTCTTAAAATAAACTTGGACTGCCATGAGACCAAAGCCGATAGGCATAATGATTTGGGCCAACCATCGTGGAATATTGGGTGCAATGTCTATTGGATATTGCATCTCAACTTTTAATAATTCCCAACTTCCCCATGTCAATGCTACCAAAACAAGAAAGGTAGTGACTTTTGCGATCCATTTTCCTAAATGAGGTTTTTCAGCCTGATCAAAAAGAGGTTCTCTCGTTAATGCCAATAATTTATTCTGTCGAGTAGCCAATACAGCACCAACGAAACCAATCCATAAAGTGAAATGCTGTACAAGTACTTGAGATGCAGGAATGCTATTTGTATTAAATAATCGAGTGGCTGTTTCCAATACAGGTAATAGCGTCATTGCAGAAAAGATTACAATAGCTAGTGTGTCTTCTCCCCATTTCACACGATTGACGATATGAGACAGTTTTGGTTGGCTAACCATCGTTTGTTTTATTTTTTCTGAGTGAGTCTGATCACACGATCATACACATCAGCAGGAATAACATTTCCACGAAGGTAGGGCCCCATTTTATCCACTTCTTTCTGCCAAAGTTTGGTTTCTTCTTCTGTTGGAGAGTGAACTATCAGTCCATACTCTTTCATAGCAGCAATGGCCTGGGCTTCTGCATTTTTATTTGTTTCTTTTTGACGTTCACGAATATCATTGGCAATGGAGATTAGATTATCGTGATATTTGTTCGGGATTCGATTCCAAGTCTTCATATCAATAATAATGCCTGCCAACAGAGTGCCCCATTTAAGATCTAACATATGATTAGTAATCCCAAACGACTGTTGAGCTAAGGCATACAATGGCATGGTGGACATAGCATCAATTAAGCCTGTTTGCAGACCGGATAAAATATCAGTTGAAGCCAATGGAACAGGATTAAAACCAGCTTTCTTATAAATCTCTGCCCATTTGAAATCCCCTGCCCACGTAAAGATTTTTTTATCTTTTAAATCTAAAGGAGATGTTACCTTTGAATTTGAAAACCAATATGCCCAACCTAGATCTGCAAGATATAGAAGTTTAAATCCTTTTTCTTCTAATTTTTTATCTAACTCACCATACAAATTATCTAAAACTAATTGTATATCTTCTTCATTTTTAAATGCGAGAGGGATGTAAAAGGCGGCAAATTCCGGGACAATTTCTGTTAAACCTTCTGTAGTAATTCCCGCAGAATGAATTTGCCCAATTCTCATTTTCCGAACCATATCCCGTTCATCTCCTATAACACCACCAGGATAAATGCGTAAATGGACGAGACCGTCTGTGGCCTTTTTCCATTCTTGTCCCATTTCAATGAGCATTCCATGCCACTCAGTTCCTTCAGGGGCAAGGGTTGCCATTTTTACAACAATTTTCCGACCGTAGGTCAGAGATAAACTAATTGTTAAGATTAGTAAAATTTTCTTCATTCTAAAAAATACTCTGATTTTTTCAATAATAACCATTTTGCCCTTTCTTGGGCAATAATATTACTTAACCTAAGATCTTTGTCTTTTTCAACATCCATGTTTAATACAAATTGAAGTTTTTGTACAAATGCGTCCTTTTGTTGAAATTTTTTATCAATGGATTCAGCATAAGATACAAAAGGCCCAGCATCCAAACTATCTGAAGCGCTGATAGCTTTTGAATAATAGAAGGTTACTGAATCTTTGAGAATTTCACCAAATAAATCGGGCCTGGAAGATGTATAACTCATCATAGCTGAATAAAGTGCTCCTCTTCCCCAATCCGGATTCAATAATATTGCTGTTTGAAAAAGTTTTCCTACTTTGGGAAGGTTCACGATTTCGAATGGATTCCCGCGGCTTGACCGGATTGCACCTCCATAGGCTGCTCCTAACCAATAAAGATCAAAAATATCATCTTCAGTAAAGTCACCTTTTTCATCATTTATTAACCAGTTATCAAAACCTGGGTAGGCATCTTTCAAAATGGTTAAGCCAATCTCTTTTGCATCTTTAAACTCTTGATAGGCTTCCTGAGCTTTTTCAATTCCCAGATAATAGTCTTCGTCGATAAGGCGGTCACTCTCCTCTAAAAGAATGCCATAACCATACTCTACTTTGGTTTTTAATAGTTTTCTTTTTTGCGTCTGAGTTAGTTCTTTTTGATTTTCAAGAGATGATATTTTTTTCTCAAAATAGAGAGAAACGAGATTTGGATGGTCAACAATCAGTGTCCTTGGGACACAACCATATGAAAAAAGGAGTAAAAAGATTAATCCAATCCGATTCATTTTTCTGAACCCAATTGTTAATCTGAATAAATTGGAAATTCTGCGCAAAAATTATTCACATTCGATTTAATTCTGGATAGACCAGATTCATTATCATGGTTGCAAATAGCTTCATCAATCCACTTTACGATTTGGATGCTCTCATTTACACCCATTCTACGCGTTGTGATTGCAGGTGTGCCCACACGAATACCACTAGTGATAAAGGGGCTTCTTTCATCAAATGGAACCATATTTTTATTAACGGTGATTCCAGCCTTTCCTAAAGAAAGTTCTGCCGCTTTTCCAGTGATATTTTTATTGGATAAGTCAATTAGTAACACATGCGTATCCGTGCCTCCTGAAACTAACTGATAATCAAGTTTTAGGAATTCATCCGCCATGGTTTGCGCATTTTGAATAATATTTTTTGCATAGATTTTGAATTCAGGTTGTAATGCTTCTCCAAAAGCAACTGCTTTTGCTGCTATAATATGCATCAGCGGACCGCCTTGGATTCCGGGCATAACTGTGGAATCAATTAATTCTGACACCATTTTAACTCTGCCTGACTTTGGCGCAATTTTCCCCCATGGATTTTCAAAATTTTTCCCCATCATAATTATACCACCACGAGGGCCTCGAAGTGTTTTGTGTGTCGTGCTCGTCACAACATCACAGTAAGGAATGGGCGTGGGATGTAAACCAGCTGCAACAAGACCA
>DPYO01000129.1 GCA_003535775.1 Fidelibacterota bacterium
GGTTTAGATCCCCTTTGTTTTTCTTTTTGCCAATAATTTTGATTAGAGCCATAGGTAAAAAATTAAGGTTTTTGGTGGTATTTTTATTTGTGACTTGTAAAAACAACCGGACTTGTCCTTTTTTAATTTGGTGATTGTTGTGCCGGGGTAAAGCTGACCAGGAGCACTTTTTCGGCTTGCATGAGGAGCAGTATGAATTAAGGTTTATTTAATTATTTCTGTTTTTTGTGAAAAGAGTAAAACCGGTATGGTCCAAAAGATTAATCGCATCATGGAGGCAATCTCTTACTGTGTTATTACATTGGTTTTGAGAAAAGCGTCAAGGTAAATCTCTACTCGTCTGTTTTTAGAATTAGCATCTTTGATTGCAAGAAGATTTTGGCTAACGGTATCCATTGCAACTACGGGTCGAAATTCACCATAACCCATCGCTGAAAATTCTTTTTCAGGAATTTGAAATTTATTGCTTATATATTTGACAATATTAAGAGCCCTGGCGGTGGACAGATCCCAGTTGCTGTCATATTTCGAGTTTGGCGGTACTTGCTCACCATCGGTATGTCCTTCACATCTGATTTCAATATTTAGATCTTTTCCAAAGCTCCTGATCCTTTCTCTAAAATTATTATATTTTTGATCTTCGTCTAAGTGCAGGAGTTTTGAAACTCGAATAATAGCTCCAATCTGATCAAGCAATGGAAGTGCTGAGGCCTGGACTTCTGCTTCCATAGACTTAAAAAGTCGTCCGCTACTCACAGTAAGCTTTACCCCTTTGGTCTCCCGCGTTACTTTCAAATATTGGGATTCAACTTTCTTTAGTTCTGAATAAGTTTCATTCAGTAACATATTGATTATTCGGTCTATTTGTTTTTCTTCTTCATTAAGAATAACCAGCAAAAGAATAAAAAAAGTAAGAAGGAGGGTGACCAAATCTGCATAGGTTATTGCCCAGGAAGAATTTTTTGCCCTGGCCTCCTCAACAGAAATTCCTTTGTCTTTCATAGACATTTTTAGTCTTTATTAGGTCTTTTGCTCTCTTGAACAAAAGTCATCAATTTTTCGTGAATTAAAATTGGATGCTCTTTGGCGTGGATGCTCATTATACCTTCCACGATAATATTTCTCAACATGATTTCATCTTGAGATTTGCGCTTTAATTTTCCTCCAATAGGAAGAAATACGAGGTTAGAAAGCAAGACTCCGTAAAAAGTTGTAATTAAGGCCAAGCCCATCCCTTGTAATAATCCTGCGAATTTCTCAGCAATATTAAAATTTATTGCATCTATTTGCATGCCAATTTGTGCTCCGCCGAAGTTTTCCATCATGATAATTAGCCCCATAATTGTTCCGAGCATGCCGAAGGCAGGTGCATAGGCTCCCATGTAGAAGAAAATTTCTTGGCCACTGGCATGTCTTCGTTCAATGTTGTCTATTTCCAGGGCTAGAAATGTTCTGAGGCGTTTTGAATCACGCTCATTAATGGCCAACTCGATCCCATTTCTAAGAAAATTATCATCAATCGTATTTAGTTCCTTCTCTAAAGAAACAACACCGCTTTTCCTGGCTATTTTTGCTTTTTTTACTATTTCTTCGATAACTGATTGGTATTCGTAGGATTCATGTGTAAAAACATTTTTTAATACTGGATAAAGACCAAGTAAACTTTTCATAGAATAATTTACCAGGGTTGCTGATAAAGTCCCCCCCAAAACAACTAAAAGAGAAATGCCATTAGCAAACCAATAAAGTTCCCCGCTGTTTCCGACAATTCCGATTGAAATTATAATGATTCCCGCAACTAAACCTACAGCAGTGCTCAAATCTATTTTCATATGTGCTCCTTAAAGATTTTTTTGCTTATTAGCAAGTTAAGTTAATTTGGTATTTTCTAACAACACGAACAATCTAACAGAGCAAAAGTGATTATTAATCGGAAAATTGGATGAAGGATTGATTAACTATTGTGGAGGGGATTTTTTGTCCATACATTACAATCCTCAACACCTTCAAGCTTTTGAAGGGATATGGTTCCATGAGGAAATCCCAATCCTTTTTTGATTTATCTAAAACGGTGTGAATGGTTGGAAAAGAATCCATCCAGGAAAAACTGCGATGGTGTTTGAACCCTTACGGAAAAATAACTAATTATTTATGGAAGAATAAATGATGAAGAAAATAGCAACTGTACTATTAGGATTAGTCGTCACGGTATGTGCACAGGCACCACTGACCTGGCAGTGGACCGGCCGGACCCATGGAGAACTGGACTGGACCACTATCGAAACAGAACATTACCGTATTCACCATCACCAGGGAATCGAGGAAATTGCCCAGGAAGGAGCATCAATAGCGGAGCAAGTGCGGCCGGTTTTACTGCAACAGATGAACCTGGAAGACATCCCTGTAATTGACATCATTTTCACAACTGAAGATGAAATTATGAATGGGTTCGCAATGTGGACCAATACCACATTTATATGGGTAGACCAAAACGATGCTGCCATTTGGCTGGAAGATGAAAAATGGCTTTACCAGGTTTTGTCCCATGAACTGCAGCATATTGTCTTTTTCAATAGAGTAAAAACCTGGCTGCCGGAACCGTGGTCCTATTTGCTTTCCAAGGTCCCAGGATGGGTGGTAGAAGGTTTGGCAGAATATGAAACCGAACGTTGGCGTCCCTACCGGGCAGACATAAGTCACAAATATCATGTCCTCAAAAATAAAATGGATAAGATGGATCCCCACCACGACGGTTATTCCAAACTTCTTTATTGGTCCGAACGCTTTGGCGATTCTACCATTGTAAAGACACTGGCTGATCGGAGCAATTTTGGTTTGTTCAATTTTGAAAAGGCTTTTAAGAAAAACACCGGTATCACGGTGGGTCAGTTTAACGAGGACTGGCGCCGGCATATGAATACCTATTATTACGGCTACCGGTCCCAGAAAGAAGCCATTGAAGAGATTGGAAAAGTGGTGACCTTGCCCATTGAAAAGCTTAGCGGGTTTTCGTTTTATAATGATAGTACCCAGATCGCTATAACCGGTTTGGGAGATAAGGGACAGGGTGACATGTCATTATACATCTTGGAGCGTGATACAACCAAGGAACGGGAAGCGCGGGAGGAACGCAAAAAGGCTAAAGAAGAACCAGAAAAAGAAGCCGACAAGGGGCCGGGCTTTTTTGCTAAGTTATTTGGTAAGGATAAAAAAGAAGGCGAAGAACAGAAAAAAAAGCCTAAACCCATCATTATCTGGGATAAAGAAGAAGTGGATTTTGGCTCTTTTCACAAGTATATGAACTGGTCCTATGATGGCCGCAAGCTGGTGTACGCAAAATACCATTTTGGGGAGCATCAAGCAATGATCAATGATATCAAGGTCTATGATCTTGATGAAAAATCGTCTGAATGGCTCAC
>DPYO01000126.1:0-8802 GCA_003535775.1 Fidelibacterota bacterium
AAAATCATCATCAATCTCAGGGCCGTATGCGATGGAAAAACCTATAGAGGTAAATACATCTTTAATCTCATCAAGGATTTGCTGGAGCGGATGAAGAGAACCAACCGGGAAGTGTATTCCAGGTAACGTATAATCCCTTCCAGAACTTGTAGAATAGCCTCCTGGTTTTTCAAAGCCTCTTACTTTTTTCTCAAAGGATTTTAAACAATCATTTTTTAATTGATTAAGGGCTTTTCCTAATAGTGGTTTTTCTTTCGGATCTGCGGTGACCAATTGGGAAAATAAACTGGCTATTTCGCCTTTCCTTCCAAGATATTTACTCCGTAATTTTTCTATAGTATTTTTATCGGAAGTCAAAGAATCAAGGGCAGTCCGGAATGAAATCCGGACTGCCTTGATCTTCTTCTGAAGGCTCATGTTATTTCTGGATTGTACTTACTAATTCACCAAAGGTCTCAGGGTTATTTACTGCCAGATCAGCAAGCGCCTTTCTGTTTAATTCGATTCCCTTTGATTTCAATCCTGCTATAAAAACAGAATAGGACATACCATGGAGTCGTACCGCAGCATTAATCCGCAATATCCATAAACGTCGGAATTGACGCTTCCTTTGTCGACGGTCACGATAGGCATATAATCCAGCCTTTGTGACTGCGTCTTTTGCGGCTTTATAATTGCGGCTCCGGGCACCATAGTAGCCCTTGGCCTGCTTTACGATCTTTCTATGTCGTCTGTGCCTTGGAACAGAACTATTTGCTCTGGGCATTATTTTCTCCTTTAAACACCAAGCATCCGGCGGACTTTTTTACTGTCTGATCCGTCAACAATGCCAGCATTCCGCATCTTACGCTTAACGCCTTTCGAACGCCGGATTAGCATGTGTCTATGGTTTGCTTTATTTCGTTTTACTTTACCGCTACCTGTCAATCTAAATCGTTTAGCGGCACCTCTTCTTGTTTTTTGTTTCGGCATCTGGTTCTCCTATATTGCGGCGAAAATGAGAGACATTCTTCTCCCTTCCATGGGATTCTGCTTTTCTATTACTGCTATATCTTTCAGCATTTCAACAACTTTCTCCATAACAATATCACCTAAATCCAAGCGGGACATCTCTCTTCCACGAAACATCAAAGTTACTTTTAATTTACATCCATCTTTTAAAAATTTTCTTCCCATGTTCATTTTTGTATCCAGATCATGGCTATCAATTCGAGGACGAAGTCGAATCTCTTTCAATTTTACTACATGCTGTTTCTTTTTACTTAGATGTGCTTTTTTCTTCTTTTCATATTTTAATTTTCCATAATCCACTAATTTGCATACCGGCGGATCTGCATCTCGAGATATTTCAATAAGATCTAACCCGGCTTCTTGAGCATTTTCTAATGCTTCTTCCAACGGAAGAATTCCTAACTGTCCTCCCTTCTCAGATATCAAACGTACCTTGTCTCCAGTGATATCTTCGTTTACACGTGCTTTAGCCTTCTTTGCGATATGTATTCCTCCTTTGATTAATTTCCTCGACTAATTTAGAAGAAAAGCTATCTAAATTCATAGATCCAATATTTCCCTCAAACCTACGACGGACGGAAACAGTGTTCTCCTTTTCTTCCCGTTCTCCAATGATCAGCATTACATTTATCTTAGATAGTTCTGCCAAACGTATCTTTGCTCCAATTTTGTCAGGGCGATCATCCAATTCAACCCTGATATCAACATTCTTCAGGTTAGATTGGACAAAATTAGCATAATTTTCCACCTTCTCAGAAACCGTTAAAATAGCCACTTGTACCGGAGCTAACCAAAGGGGAAAATCAGCACTGTAATGTTCAATTAAAAACCCGATAAATCTTTCATGGGTCCCAAGAGGTGCCCGGTGAATACACAACGGTGTTGCTTCTTCTCCTCTTTCATTCGTGTAATTCAAGCCAAATAAAGATGGAATGGCAAAATCTACCTGATTTGTTGCCAGAGTAAATTTCCGACCGATAGTACTCCAAACCTGGACGTCAATCTTCGGCCCGTAAAAAGCAGCCTCGCCTGATTTTTCTATGTAATTGATACCACCCTCATCCAGGGCTTTTCGTACATCCTGTTCCGTTTGAATCCATAACTCTGGCTCATTTACATATTTCTTACCTAAACCCTCAGAAGAATGAAGACATAATTCCATTTCATACTTATCAATTCCAAAAATTTTGAAATACGTTAAATACATCTGACAAACTGATAAAAATTCTTCTTTAAATTGTTCTTTGGTGCAGTAAATATGAGCATCATTCATCTGCATGCTCCTAACCCTCATAAGACCAAAAAGTTCGCCTGATTTTTCATATCGGTAACACGTACCATATTCTGCTAATCGCAATGGAAGATCCCGGTAACTCCGTGGTACAGATGCATAAATCTTATGATGATGCGGGCAGTTCATCGGTTTCACATAATAATCGATCCCATCAACATCCATGGCAGGATACATGCTTTCTTTATAATGCTTTAAATGTCCGGATTTTTCATAAAGACTTCCTTTAGTTAAATGGGGCGTGCGAACCCTTTGGTATCCTGCTTTTCCTTCGGTCACTTTCGCTAACTTTTCCAGTTCTTCGATAATGATAGTCCCTTTGGGGAGCCAAAGAGGAAGTCCTGGGCCTATCTCATCATCAAATGCAAATAATTCCAGCTCTTTCCCTAATTTACGATGATCCCGTTTTTTTGCTTCTTCAAGCATATGAAGATATTCTTTTAATTCTTTTTTTGTATTAAAAACCGTTCCATAAATCCGCTGCAGCATTTTATTGTTTTCATCCCCACGCCAGTATGCACCAGAAGAATTGAGGATCTTGAAATATTTAATCCTTCCTGTTGATGGAACATGGGGTCCTCTGCACAGATCAATAAAACTATCTTGTTGATAGGCAGACAGTACTTCCTCCGGAGAAATTTCCTCAATAATTTCAACTTTATAGTTTTCATCCATTGATTTAAAAAGATCAATAGCCTCATCTTTTGAGAAAATCTTTCGTTTCACCGGATAATTATTTTGAGCCAGTTCTCTCATCTTTTCTTCGATGCTAACAAGGTCTTCATCAGTAAAGGGATTTTCAACATCAAAATCATAGTAAAAACGATTTTCAATCGCCGGACCGATAGTTACTCTGGCATTAGGAAATAATTCTTTTACAGCCTGAGCCATAAGATGTGCTGTGCTGTGCAATAATACTTCATGTCCATCGGTACTATCCCCTGTGATAATATTAATATCTGCATCAATATCAATGGCTTCTGTTAAATCTGTCAGTTTCCCATTTAATTGTGCTGCAACGGCATCCTTAGCTAAACGCATTCCGATACTTTCTGCAACTTCAAGCAGGGTAGTTCCTGTCGGATACATACGGGTACTATTATCAGGAAATGTAAGGGTAATCTTGTTCTTCACTTAATAGGATAAAATTCAAATTAAAAAATAAAACGTACCTGTATGCGGTGTAAGTATTGGAAAACCTTATAGGAAAGATTTAGATACCAATTAATATTTTTGTTTAGCTTCATTACTGATAATTGAAATTAATTATAGTGGGCGATACAGGATTTGAACCAGTGACCTCCTGCATGTCAAGCAGGCACTCTAACCAACTGAGCTAATCGCCCGTAGTCATTGAAAAGAAATATTACTAAAATTTCAAACATTATCATAGACTCGTCTAACAAAAGCAAATAAATTTACCGAAAAACATCTATTCCCTTGGAAGAATATTTCCAACGATAAGATTCAGGTAATATTTTATTCATTTTCCAATCTAAGTACGTTCCTATAGGCCACTTGATCTTCTAAAATAGAAATTGCTTTTTCCACATATTCATCACTTTGTAAAGTGAATTGAATCCTACCTTCCTTTCCATTGTAATGATTGGCAAATTCAGCAAGAAGCCACTTTCGAATATCCTCAGACTCTTTATCAAATAGGGAGGCTTCTTTCTCAACAAAAAATCCATCTATTATTTCAAAAGCACTGTTTAACTCTGCGTTCGTACTGTCAATTGAAGATAATTTAGCCTTGAAATCATTGTAATTGGACTCACCATCAATACTAATATCTAAATCTTGTTCTTTCAAATAAACATAAAAATCTTCTATAAGATCTTCAGTTGCTAATACTTCATCAAATGATGAATAGTTTTGTTTTCTTTTTTGAACGTAAGTAAAAAGGATGCCTTGTCTCCAACATTCCCGTGTTAATGGACCATACTTGTGAACCTCCACTTCATAATCGGGCATGATACCTCCGCCTCCTTTAACCTTCCGTCCCTTAACCGTAGCAAATAGCGTATCTTGTTCTGATACATCATTGATAATGTCTTTATCTATATATCCCGGATTCTGGATCAGTCTGCCACTTGGAATGTAATATTTTGCTGTCGTCATTTTTAATCTGCGTTCCTTATCAAGCTGATATACAGACTGCACAAGCCCTTTTCCAAATGAGCGGCGTCCTATGATAACTCCTCGATCTAAATCCTGGATAGCACCCGATACAATTTCACTTGCAGAGGCACTACCTTCATTAATTAATATTGCTATTTTTATATCAGAACCTATCACTGGGTCTTTTTTAGAGAAAAATGTTCTATTTGAACCTTTAGTCCTTCCTTTGGTAGAAAGAAGTTTCTCACCTTTCAGTAAAAACATATCTAAAATATCTATTGAAGACTTTAGCAATCCTCCAGGATTATTTCTGAGATCCAGAATAATCGCTTCTGCTTTTTGTTCCTTTAGCTGATCTATAGCTTTTTTCATGCCCGGAGCAGCATTTTTTGAAAACCTGGTCAAAAGGATATACCCGATCCGATCATTCAGCATACCGGAATAAGCTACATCCTTCACTTTAATATCTTCCCGGATCATCGTAAACTTTATTACATTGTCCAGACCTGCTCTTTGGATAGAGAGAGTGACCTCGGTTCCTTTCTCTCCTCTTATGAGCCTTGCCACATCGTTCAAATTCATATCCTTTGCTACAACGGTGTCAATCTTTACAATTACATCACCGCTGATTATTCCAGCTCTCATTGTCGGAGAATCAGCCATTGGTGCAACCACTGTTATTTCCCCGTCCCGTTTACCAATCTCCATCCCGACCCCTCCATATTTCCCTTTGGTCAAGAGATCAATCCCTTCTCCTTCTTCCGGTTCCATAAAAACTGTAAATGGATCCAAATCATTCAAAATATTCCGTATGCTTTTTCTGGTAAATTTTTCTACATCAATTTCATCGGCATAATTGGTTACAATATATTTGTATACATCATTTATCAATTTTTGATTTACGGCAACTTGTTTAAAAATATCAGCTTTTGAAACAGCAAATAAAGCAGTTCCGCAAAGAATGATAATTCCAACCACGAACAGATATTTTCTTTGAATGTTATTTACTTTCATTGTGTTAAAAAATACCTCCTTTTTATTTCATCCCATATATTATCCTGGATTATTTCTCTATCCATATGACCATCAATGACAATAATTCTGTCAGAATATTGTTTTGCTAATTCCAAATATGTTCGCCGAACCTGTTTTTGAAAAGTTATTCCTTCTTCTTCAATCCGGTCCTCGGTTTGTCCTCTTCTCCGAAGAGCTTCTTTTGGAAGTATATCTATAACAAAAGTAACATTCGGTTCCAAATCATAGGTTGCAAATTTGTTAAGATCTTGAAGCCAATCAAGGTTTAATTCTCTCCCACCGCCTTGATATGCCAGGGTGGAATCTGCATACCGGTCTGCTATAACCCATCGATTCTGTTCCAGATTAGGTAGAATTACCTCTTTTGTCAATTGGGAACGACTGGCCGTCATCAGCAAGGCTTCGGTTCTTGCCACCATCTGTCGATTTCCCTTCGTCAGTAAAACGTGGCGAATCGCCTCAGAAACAGGGGTCCCTCCAGGCTCACGAACTAAAATCCCTTGCTTACCATTTTGAATTAATTTATCTAAGAGCAACGTGGCTTGAGTGGTTTTACCGCTGCCGTCAATCCCTTCAAATGAAATAAAACGAGCCTTATCCGAAGTAGACATTTGGGTCATCTTTTCCGATCATTATTACACATTCTCCCCTAGGGGATTCCCGTGAAAAATACGACAATAATTCCGAAATAGTTCCACGGATTATTTCTTCATGAATCTTCGTCAATTCTCGACATACCACCGCTGGACGATCTCCAAGAAAAGTGGCTATATCTGATAGAGTTTTTACTAGTCTTTTTGGATTTTCATACAATATCAGTGTTGCTTCATAAGAGGCTAAATTACTCAACTTTTTTCTTCTTCCTTTCTTGGGAGGGAGAAATCCTACAAAAAGAAAACGATCCGTGGGAAGACCGGAAGCAACCAGGGCGGTTAAAAAAGCGGAAGGTCCCGGAACAGGCTCCACTTTCACATCAACCTGGATGACAGATCTAATCAATTTGTAGGCAGGATCTGACACTCCAGGAGTCCCTGCATCGGTTACAACCGCTACATCTTTTCCAGATTCCAGGTATTTCAGTATCTGAGGGATCCGAGCAAAACGATTATATTCATAATAACTGATCAATTTTGTTTTAATATCAAAGTGATTCAAAAGTTTTCGTGTACGCCGTGTATCTTCTGCAGCAATAAATGACACGGTCTTGAGCGTTTCCACTGCCCTGAACGTAATATCTCCCAAATTTCCAATAGGTGTTGAAACAATAAAAAGAGTTCCTTTTTTAACGGGCATAAATTAATTGGATTCAGGAGAAGGGTAAGGATAAAGAAAATGTAGCAAAACTATTCTATTTCCTGTTCAAAATACCGTTCCGGTTGGTTGGTAATATCCAACTCAAGAGAGATTAAATTTGATTCCCTGAGCCAAAGGAAGTTCCTTGCTCCAGTTTATCGTATTTGTCTGGCGTCGCATGTATTGTTTCCATGAATCGGAACCGGATTCACGCCCGCCACCAGTTTCTTTTTCACCCCCAAAAGCACCGCCAATCTCTGCTCCGGATGTACCAATGTTGATGTTAGCGATTCCACAGTCACTTCCTCTGGAGGATAAAAACAATTCTGCATGTTCAACACTAGTGGTGAACAGTGACGATGACAATCCCTGAGGAACCTGATTGTGCAATGCAATTGCTTCTTCTATTGAATCAAAGGGAATTAAGTAGAGAATGGGTGCAAATGTTTCATCCTGTACGATATCCCAGTGATTCTCCGCTTTAACCAGTGTTGGCTCCACAAAATATCCTTGTCCTTCCTTTTTTTCCCCGCCATAGAGCACTGTTCCTCCACTTTTCTCAATTTCTTTCATCGCATTCATGAAGAGGTTAACAGCCGACTTGTCCACCAGGGGTCCCATCAATGTGTCAGAATCCAAAGGATCACCGGATTGTACCTGTCCATAAGCATGAACTAATTTTGAAACGAGCTCATCGTAACGTTTCTGATGAACCAGTACCCTGCGGGTGGATGTACACCGTTGACCTGCCGTTCCCACCGCTCCAAAAACAACTGCAGGGATAACCAAATCAAAATTAGCAGTTTCATCAACAATCAGAGCATTGTTTCCACCTAACTCTAAAATTGTTTTTCCAAATCGACCAGCAACGGTTTTGCTCACATGTTTCCCCATTTTACATGAGCCTGTAAAAGAAACCAGAGGAATCTGACGATCATTTATTAATTTTTCCCCAATTGTTGATCCATTTCCAATAACGATACTGAAAATACCGGAGTATCCATTTTTTTCCATCACTTCGTTGCAGATACTCTGCACAGCAACAGCAGTTAATGGAACAGAAGAAGATGGTTTCCAAATCACTGTATCTCCCGCAATAGCAGCAATAAAAGCATTCCAGGCCCAAACGGCCACAGGGAAGTTAAAGGCAGAAATAACACCGACGATCCCAAGCGGATGCCACTGCTCATACATTCGATGATCCAGCCTTTCGGAATGCATGGTTTTTCCATAAAGCATCCGGGATTGACCTACTGCAAAATCGGCTATATCAATCATTTCCTGTACTTCGCCATCACCCTCCTGTTTGATTTTGCCCATCTCCAAGCTCACTAAACTCCCCAAAGCATCCTTTTTCTCCCGCAGTGCTTCTCCCATCTGGCGGACCAATTCCCCACGAACTGGAGCAGGCACCTTCCTCCATTTTTTAAATACCTTTGCAGAATCAATAACAATTCGATCATAATCTGATTCTGAACATTGATAAACCGATGCAATTTTTTTTCCGTTAGCAGGGTTGATTGAAACAATCTCACCGGTTTGAGTAGTCTCGGACCATTTTCCTGTGCCCGAACAGGCACCATAATTCACATCATTAATCCCTAATTCATTTAAAAAGTTCATTTATTCTCCATTATTTTTTATTTGCTGTGAATAACCCTTCAGGACGTTACATAAAACCATCATTTGATCTAACCTTACAGCATTGATAAAGTATTTTAATTACCCACAGTGAATATCTATAAACCTGCAATGACACTGTTAATCGCTTCTGCGATTTGGTCAATCTGAACAGCATTTATAGTCAAAGACGGAGCAATCCTTATTGTGGTTTTATGAGTTTCCTTTGCATAAATATTCTGTTTTAACAATTCTAAGGACACTTTATGTCCATCCAATTTTGGATCATCAAACATTTCAAAAGCAGTGAGGAGACCTTTTCCCCTGACTTCCTTTATTTTATCAGGAAACTTAGATTTCAAATTGTTAAAATGTTCCAACAACTGACTTCCTCTTAGTATGGCATTTTCAGCTAATTTTTCTTCAACTAA
>DPYO01000126.1:9201-14511 GCA_003535775.1 Fidelibacterota bacterium
CCCGGTGTTAAAACGCCCATTATATCATCTCTTCCGGCTACAAATGAAACCGGTAATATTCCGCCGCCGGCGGCTTTTCCACAAGCCATGATATCTGGTTTAATCCCATAAATCTGATGAGCAAAATGAGCACCTGTACGGCCAAATCCCGTCTGTACCTCATCCATTGCAAGGAGGATATTATACTCCTTGCAAAGCTTCACTACATTCGTCCAATAATCATCCTCCGGTAGAATAACTCCTGCTTCCCCCTGAATCGGTTCCACCAAATAAGCTGCAATACGCTCTCCTTTTTGCCTGAACAATGTTTCAAGCGCAATAACATTATTAAATGGAACTAATTCAATACCAGGGATAAACGGACCAAAATTATTTTTTGCTTCCGGATCATCAGATAATGAAACTGCAGTCATACTTCGACCATGAAAATTCCCCTTCGCACCTACAATAATCGCTTCTCCTGATGGAATTCCTTTTACCTGATATCCCCAGCGCCGGGCTATTTTGAACATAAGTTCTGCTGCTTCTACTCCCGAAACTTTTGGAATAACCCGGTCCATTTTCGTCAAGGTGGTGGTAGCCAGGAGGAAAGCGGACATATATTTGTGCCGAATAGAGCGTGGAACGGTAGGAAGTTTTTCTTTTGTAAGATGGTGGACAACCGCGTCAACGATTGTCTTGTTTAACTGCCCTTGGTTGACAGCGGAGTAACAACATAGACCATCAATGAGATCTTCTTCAATAAAAGCACGCACCTTTTCCGGATCCGGTTTACGGCACACCAGAGTAGATGAATTCCGTACATGGGACACGACCACACCCTCTAAAGGTTTATAATTACGCCCTCCTTTTTCATTTTCAATAGCTTCATGATCTGCAGGCGAAAGATCCCCAATTCGAATACCGTTAACGGTTAGTTTATCACCGTAACCTGCAATTGAAAGTTTTGACATGTAAATACCTTATATATCTAATGTATTTTTGGAAAAATCGAGTAAAAGTTTACAATAAATCTTTTTAATCTGGCAAAGATTTCTCTCATTGGTTTTGTTATATTTTTCCGGTAGTAAATATATATCATTCAGGGTGCCTGGTCATTTAGTAAATATTCTTACGTTTTCCATAGTCATTCATTCAGTCAAAATACTAAATTCTCTGCCTTTATTAAACAAATCTATTTGCATTGTCCATTTAACATATGAGTATAGAAAAAATTATTGGAATCCGTCGGGAGGATCATAATAAATGGGAACGGAGAGCACCGCTTGTACCTTCGGACGTAAAAACTATTCTCAATGAAAACACCTGTAAGATTTCAATACAACCGTCCAAATTGCGTATTTTTTCTGACCATGCTTACGAGCAGGCTGGGGCGGTGATTTCAGAGACTCTCCATGAGGCAGATATCATTCTGGCAGTAAAGGAAATTCCAGTTGAATTACTCCAGGAAGAAAAGACATACCTGTTTTTCTCCCACACCATAAAAGGTCAATCCTATAATATGAAAATGCTCCAACGTATGATGGATTTGAAATGCAACTTGATTGATTATGAAAGAATTGTCGATAAAAAGAATCGGCGATTGATTTTTTTCGGGCGATATGCCGGACTCGCTGGACTGATAGAAACGATCCATGCTTATGGCGAAAAACTCAAACTTCAAGGTATCCACACACCCTTCGAAAAAATAAAACAGGCATACCAGTATTCTTCTGTTGAAGAGGCAAAAATGCACTTTAAATCCGTTGCCAATGATCTGCAAAAAAACGGAATACCTAAGAATCTAGGCCCGGTGGTTTTTGGATTTGCCGGTTATGGAAATGTCTCCTGTGGTGCCCAGGAATTATTTGATTTGCTCCCGCACAAGGATCTTTCTTCAACAGAATTAACAGAAAATTTCTCTTCATTAACTTCCTGGGATGGAACATTGTTCAAGTTTATCTTTAAGGAAGAACACATGGTTATCCCAAAAAACGGAAAATTTGACTTGAGGGATTATTACGATAATCCTGAAAATTACACCGGGAACTTTTCATCGTGGCTCCCTTATATTAATGTTTTGGTCAATTGTATTTACTGGACAGAAAGATATCCCCGGCTTCTTACCAAAGATTATTTAAACCAGCATCCTGATGGAAACCTGTCTGTCATCGGGGATATCAGTTGTGACATTGAAGGCTCCATTGAAATCACTCATAAATCCACGTATCCAGACAGTGCTACCTATACTTATTTCCCAGCTGAAAAACAGTTTAAAGATGGTACTCTACGGAATGGCATAACAATAATGGCTGTGGATAATCTACCCTGTGAATTTTCAAAAGAGTCTTCAATAGAATTTTCGAGAGTATTAAGAGAATTTATCCCCCTTCTCATTCAAGAAAACTTTAATGTACCCCTTGAGGAATTGAAACTTCCTGCTTCCATGAAACGAGGGCTGATCCTTCATCAGGGGAAATTGACTGAAGATTACATCTATATTAAAAAATATCTAAAAAAAGAAAACTCATGAAGAATATCCTTGTCTTAGGTGCGGGATTGGTTAGCAGACCCGGAGTACACTATTTACTTGGTCACAAAGATTTTCGGATAACTGTTGCCTCCCTCCAAAAAGCAGAAGCACTGGTTAAAGGGTATGAAAACGGTATCGCTATTTCCCTCGATATAAACAACACAGCTAAACTTGTGGAACTGATTAAAGGCAATGATATTGTAATCAGTCTCCTGCCCTGGACATATCATGTAAAAGTCGCAAAACATTGCCTTGCTCAAAATACCCATATGGCTACCACCTCCTATGTGAGCAAAGAAATGCAGGCATTTGACTCAGAAGCAAAAAACAAAGGTCTTCTTTTCCTGAATGAAATAGGAGTGGATCCTGGAATTGACCATATGTCCGCAATGAAGATTATTGACCAAGTGCACTCCGAGGGTGGAAAGATCCTTCATTTTTATTCCTATTGTGGTGGACTGCCTGCACCGAGAGACAATGATAATCCCTTTGGATATAAATTTTCATGGAGTCCGAAGGGTGTAGTCCTGGCTTCCAAAAATTCCGCCCATTACCTCGAAAACGGAGAAAATATAATTATCGAAGGAAAAAACCTGTTTGTAAACCCGCGCTTAGAGGAGGTTGATGAATTGGGAACTTTTGAAGTTTATCCGAATAGGGATTCCCTCCCTTATAAAATTTTGTACGGTTTACATGATGCACTCACTGTTATGCGCGGCACATATCGAAATATCGGCTGGTGCGCTACTTTAAAAGCAATTATTGACCTTGGCCTGGTGGATGAAACACCCATTGTAAAAGTAAAGGGAATGACCTTCCAGCAAATGTTAGCTGCACTGGTTGGGGCATCAGAATCAGATAATATCAGGGCTAAAACAGCTGAAATATTGAATATTGAAATAGCTTCCCCCATTTTAGACCGTTTGGAATGGTTAGGACTTTTCAGTGATGAATCTGTGACGATTTATGACAACCGACTGGATATTCTCAGCGACCGTCTTCAGGAAAAACTATTCTACAAAGAAGGTGAGAAGGATATGATCCTGCTTCAACACAAATTTACAGTTGAGAACAAAAAGAAAATGAAAGAGTTCATCACATCCACTCTGATTGATTATGGAATAACCAATGGTGATTCTTCCATGGCGCGTACAGTGAGTTTGCCCCTTGCCATTGGAGTAAAACTCATTCTAACAGGAAAAATTCTGTTAACTGGAGTCAAAATTCCTATTATGAAGGAAATTTATGATCCTGTCCTTGAGGAATTGGAGAACCTGGGAATTGCAATGGTGGAAAAGACATTTTAGAATACTATTTTCTATGTGTACGGGCAAACCCAGGAGTGGTCTTCTTTCAAGACAGTGTCCGGCTCTTTTTCTGCACATTCCTGGATTGCTGACGGGCATCGCGGATGAAAACGACATCCAGTAGGATAATGTAACGGTAGGGGGACAACCCCAGGGATAGAGGAAAATTCTCCCCTGTTATTTTTTTTCATCTTTGATAGCTGAATCAATGCTTTTGTATAAGGATGTTGTGGTGTAGAAAACAGCACATCCGTTGGTGCTGATTCAACAATGCGGCCGGCATACATGACCATGGTTCTTTGAGCAAATGATTTCACTAACGACAGGTCATGGGAAATAAATAAAATACTTACACCTTGATTTTCATTAAATTCTTTCAGCAGGTCAATGATCTGGGCCTGGATGGTCACATCCAAAGCTGTTGTTGGTTCATCAGCAATGAGCAGATCAGGGTCTCGCGCCAGTGCAATTGCAATGAGAACCCGCTGCCGCATTCCGCCTGAAAATTCATGAGGGTATTGATAATATCTTTTTTCTGGTTCATCAATCCTCACTGCATTCAATAATCGAACAACTTCACCCTTATTCCTTTTAACCTTATTTTTTATCCCCTCTAGAATCTGAGTTCCCACCTTTAATACGGGATTCAAAGCATTCAGCGGATCCTGGAAGATCATTGCCGTTTGAATACCATTGATTGAACTTTGACTTATATGAGCAGATTTTGGAAGGAGTCCCGCCTGGGATAAAGCAACTTGAGTTTTACCACACCCTGATTCGCCTACCAATGCAATGATTTCACCTGGATCTATATAAAAAGAAACCTGGTCCACAACAGAAACCAGGTTTCCTTCGATAGTATATTGAATGGTTAAGTCTTTTACATCTAAAAGATGATCATGCGACATCTTTGCTCACAGGTAAATTTTTATCTCGATCTTTCATTGCATTGTAACCCAAAAGAATAATCATAACTACCAGTATCCATAGTGTAGCATGGTTGTATTGCGCTTTGGAATAATCAATGAGGTCCACAAACCGACCGATGAGCAGGGAAATACGTCCCATAACTGCAAACCCGAACGAAGCGCCGAAGCTGATCATCAGGAAGTAAATTCCAACCTTGGTCAATTTTCCGAATGCACCTTTGTGTTCCTTCGAAAAATAGAAGTATGCCAGTCCGGAAATCGTACCAACTAAAATGACAATATTGTTGAAAATACTGTTTCCTATCAGAGCAAAAAACGGCATATCACCGCCTACAAACTGCATCGCAGATCCCTTGATCTGACCAATCACATTTGAATTAAGAAATCCGTAAGCACGGAGACCAGCAGCCATTCCAACAGTGTAGGCAATTCCCCAGCGGGCAAACCAGGACAATTTTGACGACACACTTAACAGCATCATAATCCCCAGTGCAAATGGAATAAGATAGATCAAATGCATGTCATGTCCTTTGTCAATTCCTCCTGCAGGAAAAACAGCGGA
>DPYO01000126.1:14927-20750 GCA_003535775.1 Fidelibacterota bacterium
ATCTGGGTCCAGAAGAACATGGACGCCCAGTACCCTGCTGATATGCCGACGAAAACATGTTCTGCTATTTTGTAAAACGAATTATCTTTATACAAATAGGAAAAGATTGCCAGTGTCAAAAATACGGCGACCCAGGCTCCAAGAATTGTTCCAAAAGTCATCTTATTTTCCTCCTGCCTTAATATTTTTTCTGGCGTTGCCGTTCAATGAAAAAAGTAACATTTCCAAAGATGATGAACAGTACAATGACCAAATGGGCAATGGATTGTGCATCCATACCGCTGGTGCCAATACCGGGGACACCCACCAGCTTTTCATATTCCGCGGCACCGGGCATTCCAGCCAGGATACCTTTCACCTGTCCGCTTTGAACATAGGGCATCACTTCATTCACCTGAATGGAGGTCACACCTGTGCTCATTGGAACTCCAGTTGGGTCTGCACCGTACTGTACCCATTCCACTGTCCCGGGGTATCCCGCAGATGCAGTGAAAATAAAGTCAAAATCCGCCAACTGATTGATTCCCTCCATCATGGGTATTTTATCTGTCAAGGTTCCTCGTGCATCAGTGGAATACAATTTCCTAATATTGCTGACAATCCCTTTTACCACGGCTTCATTACCAGGACGGAAGCCAAGCAGAACGTAATCTTTGCCGTATGTGAGGTTAAATTCCTGTTCGGCAATCTCCTCAATCGCTTCCTCTGCCATAAACTGCCCATCGGGCCAGAGGCAAGTAATGTACACTTTATGACCATTTTTAAATAAATGCCGCAATACCGCATAAACCATAGGATGAACTTCCGGCTTGGTGCTAGGACCGTATTCACACGAGAAGAGCACCTTTGAACCAGGATCAAGGTTATCCATTGCATCGTAGGCAGTTTGTGTAGAATCCGTTGGGCGAATCGGCAGCCCAATCGGAAAAAACAACGGGAGCAGAACCACAAGCGCAATGATTATAAATATCCATCGCCGGTCCATATCTCCAATTTTCAGAATAAAATTTGTAATCTTTTTCATGCTTTACTCTCCAATATAGGATTTTTCAATACCAAGAATATATCGGATGGACGTGGCGAAAATTCCCAGTCCAATCCCGATCATGATCGCACGCGCTCCGGCAACATTTGGATTGTAGTAAATCCACTCCTGTATAATCGGCAGGTAAAATATCCCGGGCTGATCTATGGGCCAGCCGGTCAGCATCCCTGCAACTGTAACAATAAGTAATCCTGCCAGAACAGTACTGAAAGTGACCATTTTATTGCCAAATTTTGTGTTTACAGCAACACCGATGACCAGCACAAGAATGTACATCACAAACCAGGACGATATGTAACTCCCGATGGGGACACGCCCCAGCATGATAATGATCCCGGCCACTAACAGCAATGTGGCTTCAAAGTTGCGAATACGGAAAGCACGGTAGGAAGCAGATGCCACAAAAAATGCCAGCAGGGCAAACATCGTTGCCGACAAAGGTGTGAACATATATTCAAACATCCATTTAAAAAGCGTACCTTTACTGGTTACATGAGCACCCCAGGCAACAGAGTCACTTCCCTTGATGACAAATCCAGCCAAAATCGAGAATATGAATCCGCCGATGGCAAAGAGACTGTAACCCCAGCCTTCCTTCTGTTTGATTACTTTTCTTCCCTGCAGTTTTAACAGATTCAATGCACCTAGGATAATGGCAAAACTTGCGAGAATATCATACCACTGCGTAGCATCGTCATCTACAAATGCCTGGATAGTTGGTTGCTCAATAAACCATCCGAATAATGTTAAAAGTCCGATAACGGTAACAATGAGAATCGGTATCTGTCTTTTCCAGATCATAGCTTCCCTCCTATTGTACCGTTAAAAAGTTAAGTACATCCCAGCCAATCCATCCAAAATCATGGAGCAGTCGTAAAACGACTGATAAAATGATGGTGATGGTGATACCAGCTTTCAGAATATCCTGTCCCTTTACTCCACCCAGAAGCTCAGGTTTTTGGGACAAATACGCACTGGCGGCAAAGAACTCCTCTCCGATAAGAGTGTAGTCACATGCGGTAACGAAGAATGGGATCTGAGACTGTGATGCTGTACCCGCAATCTGGATGGCTCCAATTGAGTTTCCCGTTTCAGCGAGGATAAGAGACTCCGCATAAAATTTCCCCATATAAAGGCAGGCGGCCGGTTTTTCCCGATTCATAATCCCATTCACACCAGCGGCAAAAGCAAACTGGTCATCGGTCAGATAATGCACGATGTCTTCGTGAAAAAGATCGGGTCTACCTTCTAATGTGTATGATTCCCGCACAGATTCCCGTGCGGCTTTCATCACAATTGCCCGTGATACAGGTACATTCAATGATGTTTCGTAGCGTGCCGTCATCTTGGCAACATGTCCCAGGACAATCACACCGGCAACAGTCTCTACCTGATCCATATCCATGATCCCAGGCACATAAAGTACCGGTTTTCCCATTTCGGTGGATCGTCCGACTGCTTCCTCCACGGCTTTCAATCCAGGGATAGTTCGTAAAAAAAAGGAGTCACCTCTCTCAGCCATGCGAATATAATAGATCAATGTTCCTACCATCCCAACAATGGCAACAAACATCACGATCCGCTCACTTTTGAATCCTGGATGACCCAGAACCCAGTAGATCAAAAATATGACTATGAATGCGGTCCCAATGATCCAGAATTGTTTATCTTTCATTTTTGTTCCATATTATTTGTGGCACCTTTTTCAAGCAATTCAATCTCACTAATCAATTTTTCGACATTTTTTGGGTCTTCAAATATTTCTGTGGCACGATAGTATCCTTCAGTATTGATAAATGCTGTGATGATCGGACCAAAAAAAACCATCGCATGGCTTCCAATCAACGCTAATGGTTTGGTCATCTCCAGGAACAACACTGCTGGAGTGATTAAACCGGATTTATGAATCCGTTTTGCGATTCTCTTGATAAATTCTAAATCCAAGTCTGAATGAAGATTCGGATTGGAAGCTTGGGGTTTATTCTTTATTCCAACAAACATTCTCTTTATCCTGGTTGCTAATCTAAATCTTTATTCTAATCTGTCTCAAGCATTTCCAGGTTGGCACGCGGTACCACTATGGTTTCATGATCTATTTCCACTTCCGCTACACGCACCATGGTTTCAGACTCCATCTTACGCAGTTTAGCCGGTAAACTAACTACCGTTCCCATCCTGCCAAAATATGGCGCACGAATCACACGGACAATGCTTCCCTCCTGAATTCCCTCAGAAGCATCAATCTCTTTATGATCTCCTTTCAGTTCAGCCGGCAAAAGTGGAATAACGATCTCGGGACGTATTACACCAGCGCGGATCTGTGTGGCACCATTCACCGATGCAAACTTTCCGTTATGCTCCCGCAATAAATCAAACGTTCTCACGCCCATGCGGATATTCCCGTACCCCTCGGTTATTATCAACGACGTAGCCAAGTTTTCAGATCCCGTAATTGCGACACCAAGAGTGTATCCAAGAACATCCTCCAAATCGTGATAATTAAACCCACCCACTACTACTCCTGCTACGTTCACGGATAGAGCCTTCTTGTAGGCTTCCAGGCTGATAAAAGCCCCCCCCACAAGAATATTCCCGGCATGGTCAGCTGTGATCATATCAGCAGTGAGCTCATCTTCCCGAGATTCAACAACCACTTTAAGGTTGCCACGGTTTTCTCCGCCAATCCCAAAGATCCCCTGAATAAAAACTGCATCGGTCTCAACGGTCACTCCTTCTCCAGAAAGAACCTCCTTTACTACACCGCTCACATATGCATCAATTTCAACAGGGGTAGGTGCTTCACGTAAGGTTACCTGTCCGGTCACATCTGAAATAGCTTCAATCGTACCCTCTACCGGAGAATTTGCCTGAGATTTGAACATCCCAAAGACACCTTTTGTCTCAGCTAACAAGCCATTTTCTTGAACAGAATCGCCTTCTTTCAGAAGCATCACATCCTGGATATCCTGGGCATCAATATTCAGCAGGTTTGCTACATTTACCATCCGAACATTCCCCGGAAGATCAGTGGTAGCAACGACATCTTCAGGAGATACCTGTTGTCCTTCCTTAACGATAACATCACCTTTTAAGGGAAGTCGCCGTTCTTTCACGACTTTAGCTTCCTGTAATACTTTTAAACCTGGTGTATACGCGTGGGCCATAATTAACCTGGATGAAGATCAGGATATTCATTCGTGGCGGTTGACCATTTCTGCAAACTAGAAATTCGTTCTGTCTTCGATTCGGGCAACATAAACGGACGTCCCCGTCCATCTAGAAAGAGCCCTACAACGCCGCCGTAAATAGTAGTTTTGATTATTTCACCCTTTCCTGCACCAAGATCCAATCCCTTGCCGGGAGTTAAGATCGCTTTCACTGGTTCAAACGGAACTTCAATCCGAAGCAGTTCTCCTGCCTTCACTGCATAGTGTTCTGGCTTTCCTTCCGATAGAGTAAGTTCAGCTGTCATCACTGTCATATTTGGCTTGATCTTTCCAACTGGGGCAATACAAGTCCCCAGGCGGATGAGACAATCCTTCTCAAAGACTTCAACCGCGGCTTTTCTGGCATCTTCCTTTAAGTCCTCTTTATCAATATTGGCGAGAACTCCAAGCTGGGGCATCATGAAAATAGAGTCTACAGCAAGCTGGGTGATACCTTCGGGTAGAAATGCGTCAACAAGCATTCGGGCGGACTGTTCCCGGCGCGGAGCGTGGGACATGACTCCGCCAGACCCAACCAAGAGGTCCAGCTCCATCATGTTTACCAGCGATAGTCCTGACTCCGATTGTTCAAAAGCATCAGAGATAGTTCTCTCCTTCTGTATTCCTTTCAAATTCACCGCAAAAGCTTTATGCTGGATAAACGACAATCTCAACGCTTCCCTTGCGATTGCCTGTTCCATCATCAATTCTTCCATGGATTGAGGTACGGTAGTTGGACGGATCATCTTGTTCCCAATCCGGTTATTTAGATCTATTTCATCAATATCAAACTGAACCCAGCGCAGCACATTTGCCATACCGGCTTCCGCCAGCACGTTGCAAACAGAATAACTCATTCCAAGATTTGCGCTTACCGTTCGGTTGAACTGTTCCTGGAACACTGAAAATATATCTGTTGTAGCACCACCGATATCCACGCCAACTACAGTTATATTTTCCTGTTTGGCTATCATCTCTATCAGTGACCCGACTGCACCGGGAGTAGGCATAATGGGCGCATCCGTCCAGGACATTAATTTTTTGTAACCGGGAGCCTGCTGCATCACGTGTTCCATGAACAAATCGTGAATTTTATCCCGTGATGGTGTCAGATTTTCACGCTCAAGAACCGGACGAATATTTTTAACAATTGTCAGGTCGGTCATTTCAGCGAGAGTTTTCGTGATTTCACTCTGGGCTTTATTGTTCCCAGCATATATTACCGGCAATTTATAGTCCTTCCCCAGGCGGGGCTTTGGATTGGCAGCATGCAATATCTCAGCCAATTCCACCACATGCTTCGTCGTACCGCCATCAATTCCTCCAGAGAGCAATATCATATCCGGGCGAAGCTGACGAATACGCTGGATTTTCTGATGCGGCATCCGCCCGTCGTTGGAAGCCAGGACATCCATGACTATGGAGCCGGCACCCAAAGCAGCTCTTTCGGCGCTTTCACCTGTCATGGATTTTACTACCCCGGCAACCATCATTTGAAGTCCACCTCCAGCCGAGCTGGTAGAGACATAAATATCTACACCTTCGTCTCCATTTTGCGGTGTGAGGATATTT
>DPYO01000246.1:0-129 GCA_003535775.1 Fidelibacterota bacterium
AGACGAACTGCTTATAACCGGGGACAGGTTTTATATCGAATCGGCGAGATGCTTGAAGGGCATCGTGACCAATTCATCGGCGAACTGATACTTCAGGGTTTAACGAAGAGAGCTGCAGAGAAAGAGATT
>DPYO01000246.1:518-5244 GCA_003535775.1 Fidelibacterota bacterium
AGCCGGGTAAACCCAGTCTCCATGCCCTATTTTAATTTTACGGTTCCGGAGGCCACTGGTGTTGTGGCTGCCTGTGCACCTGAAGAATCCTCTTTGTTGGGGTTTGTCTCTGTGCTTGCGCCCGTAATTGCAGGTGGTAATACCTGTGTGATTTTAGCTTCTCAATCACGGCCTCTTTGTTCTATCTCGTGTGCGGAGATTTTGCATTCTTCCGATGTTCCTGCAGGTGTGGTGAATATTCTCACAGGTTTACGGACTGAATTGCTTGAACATTTTTCATCGCACATGGATGTAAACTCCATGATTTATTGTGGGGAGAATCTTCAGGAAATAAAAATGGTGGAAGAAAATGCCGCCCTTAATGTAAAACGTGCTGTTATTTATAAAAATGAGGGTTGGTCTAAAAAAACATCTCAGGGACCATATTATATATTAGAAACCCAGGAAATGAAGACAACTTGGCATCCCATCGGGGTGTAACCTTTTCCTGATATTTACTAAACTATTCAATGCCGGATTCTAACTTTGTTAAAAAAGGTGCAGAGCTTACACTCAAAATTGAGTCGCTGGCTTTTGGAGGTCGGGGACTTGCACGGTATAACGATTTTGTTGTTTTTGTAAAGGATGCAATTCCCGGACAAACAGTAAAAACATTAGTCTATCGGAAAAAACAAGGGTATGCTGAAGCACGTGTTCTTGAAGTGTTAGAAGATTCCCCTAATGCAGTGCAACCACCTTGCACGCATTTTGGTGTATGTGGTGGATGCAAAACTCAAAATTTAGTGTATAAAGAACAACTGAACCAAAAAGTCCATCAGGTTGAAGATATTTTTCGCCGTCTTGGAAGATATCCTAAATTTGAACTTGACGAAGTGATCCCGGCAGAAAATGTGTATCATTACAGGAATAAAATGGAATTTACCTTTTCACCGAATCGCTGGTTGTTGTCTGATGAACCTGAAGATACTCAAAAATCTATTGCTTTGGGACTTCACATTCCCGGTCGATTTGATAAAATTTTAGACATTAAGGAATGCCACATTCAACCTGAAATTGGAAACCGTATTCTGAATAAGGCTCAGAAGATATGCCGCGCCCATCCGGAATTGGCCCCTTTTGATCCTAAAACACATAACGGGTTTTTACGTCATCTTATGTTGCGTTTTGGTGTGCGGACTCATCAGGTGATGGTGAATATTGTAACTGCCTATGAGGATATGGATAAACTTTCCCCCTTGGTAGATGGACTCCTGAATGATATTTCTGAAATCACATCCATGGTAAACAATGTGAATACACGAAAAGCTGACTCTGCTTTTGGTGAATACGAAATTTTACTCTATGGTCAGCCAACTATTAAAGAGAACATAGGTAATTTCACTATTGATATTTCTGCTAATTCATTTTTTCAAACCAATACCATTCAGGGAGAAAAGCTTTATGAACAAATTATTGAAGCTGCCCGACTTTCCGGCGAAGAAGTTGTCTATGATTTATATTGTGGTATTGGTTCTATTTCTTTGTATTTAGCTCCCCATGCGAAAAAGGTTTATGGATTTGAAATAATCCGATCTTCTTTGGAGGATGCAGAAAAAAATGCAGAAAAAAATGGCGTTTCTAATGTTTGGTTTTTTAAGGCCAATCTGGATACATACTTTAAAAAAGGCCAACTACCAAAAAGAGTACCAAAACCGAACGTAGTAATCGTAGATCCTCCAAGAGCAGGTATGCATCCTCATTTGACTCATTATTTACCAAAGCTTAAAGCTGATAAGATTGTTTATGTCTCTTGTAACCCAACGACACAGGCACGCGATTCAAGGATATTAACGGAAAACGGATACACAATTCGTCGCTCTATTCTGGTGGATATGTTTCCCCACACGCCTCATATTGAAGTGGTGACATTGTTTGAAAAATAGTATTTCTGTCCTGAATTAATATTTTAATTTTTTCAATTTCTCTCATATAATTTTTCATATGAAAACCTTAACTTTAGTTTATGCAACTGTGGTTTAGAGCATTACTTCGTAACAGTTTTTTTCAAGTTGGTATTGGTATTCTTATTATAATGGTTTTTGGTGGAATAGTATTAAAACTGTTGGAAACCGGAGATATTACTGAAGGAGAGAATCCTTTTTGGTGGGCAATCGTCACCATGACTACAGTAGGATATGGTGATTTTGCACCTGTAACAACTGCTGGAAGGTTATTTTCTGTAATTGTAATGTTTGGCGGGATATCTCTGATTTCACTGTTGACAGCAACGATTTCGTCTATATTTGTAGCAAAGAAAATCCGGGAGGGTAAAGGTTTGGAAAAAATCAATGTAACAAATCATGTGATTATATGTGGTTGGAATAAACACGGGAGAAGAATTATACAAACCATTGATAATTTAGCTCATGGAGAGAAAGAGATTGTGTTGATAAATGATTTGAGCGAAGAAAAAGTCACTGCGCTAAGGTCCCGGTTCCGACAGATCAAGCTCTATTTTGTGTCGGGTGATTTTACAAGAGAAAATATTCTTGAAAAAGCCAGTATCAGGGATTCACAAACGGTGGTCGTTATTCCAAATGAGACTGATACAATATTGAGCAGTCCCGATGAAAAAACCATTTTTGCTACGATGACTATTAAAAGCATAGACCCGAATATTCGCGTTGTGGCTTATCTAATGGATAAGGAGAACCTTACTCATATGAAACGGACAAATGTTGATGAGGTTGTAGTGAGCGATGACTTTGGGGCATATATGGTTGCTTCACATGTAATTGAAACAGGGGTGCCCCAGACTATATCACACTTATTGGATGAAACAGCCGCATCAAGGTTTATATGTCATAAAATTCCTAAAGATTTCATCGGGAGACCTTTTTCAGATTTATCCGACCATTTTCGTAATGAGGGTGGTTTGATACTAGTGGGTGTATTCTCCATAGAGGAAAACCTTGGAATTAATTCAATCTTATCAGCGGATTCCTCATCTCTAGATGCATTTATTGAACACAAATTAAAAGAGGGAGGAATATCTCTCCAAGAGGCGGAAAAGGTTAGCACGGTAATAAATCCGCATGAAGAATATTTAATTAGTGATGGTGAACAAGCCGTCGTGATTTCTTGAGGATAATATGAATATTAAACAGTTGAAAAGTTTTTCAGTTTTTCAGAATATTACTGATGAAGAAACAAAATATTTTGTTGACATAACAGAAGAAGTACGAATATCAGAAGGGAACATATTTATTAAGGAAGGTGAAGTTGGAGATTCAATGTATATGCTAGTGGATGGAGAAGTTGAAGTTAGCCAAGCATTAACATTGAATTTGGATCGACAGGGAAAAGATCATCGCGAAAAGGCACTCACAAAATTCAGCAGTGACCAATCGCCCCCGCCTCTTTTTGGCGAGATGTCTCTGTTCAATGAAAATGACCTACGAACTGCAAATGTAAAAGCACTAACGGATTGTCATTTGCTCAAAATTATGAAGGACGATTTCCTTCGGATTTGTGATGCCTACCCCGATACTGGATATAAAATTATGTTAGCCCTCTGTAGGGTCTTGTGTATACGCCTTGTAAATGCCAATAACAATGTCCTAAAGTTAACCACTGCTTTCTCACTGGTATTAGAACGATAAAAAGAAAGCAATATTTATTCCAGAACTGGCAGTGGTGAAGATTCTAGATGGATAAAGTGTTTAAACCTGCTGAGGTTGAGGATTATTGGTATCAGATTTGGGAGAAAAAAAATTATTTTCACGGTGAACCTAACCCCCAAAAAACACCTTTCACTATAGTAATTCCCCCACCCAATGTAACTGGCATGCTTACTATGGGGCATGTTTTGAATAACACGATTCAGGATATCCTTGTTCGTAAGGCCCGGATGGAAGGGAAAGAAGTTTGCTGGATTCCCGGCACAGATCATGCTTCTATCGCGACCGAGCGGAAAGTAGTTGAGATGCTTAAAGAGCAAGGTGTCGATAAGCACAGTCTTTCCAGAGATGAGTTTTTAAAACATGCCTGGGAATGGAAGGGGAAATATGGTGGTATTATTATCCAACAGTTGAAAAAACTGGGTTGTTCCTGTGACTGGGAGAGGGAACGGTTTACCATGGATGGGGACTATACTAAAGCTGTGTTGTCAGCTTTTGTAAAATTATATGAAAAAGGATTTATCTATAAGGGTCACAGGCTTGTGAACTGGTGTC
This sequence comes from Fidelibacterota bacterium, assembly GCA_003535775.1. Classification (GTDB taxonomy): domain Bacteria; phylum Fidelibacterota; class Marinisomatia; order Marinisomatales; family UBA8229; genus UBA8229. The sequence continues at coordinate 4,733 of DPYO01000246.1, forward strand.
CTGTTTCCAAATCAGCGATCAGCCAGGAAGAGGTAAATCATCAGGAAGTCAACGGACATCTCTGGCACTTTAAATATCCGTTTAAAGACAGTGACGAATTTGTGGTTGTGGCTACGACAAGACCGGAAACAATGCTTGGTGATACTGCAGTAGCAGTACACCCAAAAGATGAGCGCTATTCGCATTTAGTAGGTAAAACGGTAATTTTACCGTTGGTGGGACGGGAGTTACCTGTAATAGCTGATAACCATGTAGACCCAGAATTTGGAACCGGCTGTGTTAAAGTTACTCCGGCTCACGATCCCAATGATTTTTCTATGAGTGAACGCCATGGTCTTGAATTGGTGAATATCATGAATGAAGATGCATCTATCAATGAAAATGCCCCTGATGCATACCAGAACTTATCTCGTGATGATGCAAGAAAAGCGGTTGTTAAAGACCTTGAAGAACAGGGTTTTCTAGTCAAGACCGAAGATTATGTTCATAAAGTGGGCTATTCGGAGCGCGGG
>DPYO01000246.1:5666-19020 GCA_003535775.1 Fidelibacterota bacterium
AAATTTCACCCAGAATATTGGGTTAAGACCTATAAGCATTGGATGGAAAATATCAAAGATTGGTGCATCAGCCGTCAATTATGGTGGGGACACCAGATACCGGTTTGGTATCATAAGGAAGACCCACAAAAAATGCATGTGTCTATTGAAGAACCAGATGATCCTGAAAATTGGTATAGAGAACCAGATGTATTGGATACATGGGCCAGTTCGTGGTTGTGGCCTTTGGCGGTTCACGATTGGCCAGAAGAAAGTGCCGATCTGGATTATTTTTATCCCACAGATGTCCTGGTGACAGGGCCTGATATTATTTTCTTTTGGGTAGCACGAATGATCATTGCCGGTTATGAATTCAAAAGCGATCTGCCATTTAAAGATGTGTATTTCACATCGATTCTCAGAGATGAAACCGGACAAAAATTCAGCAAATCATTGGGTAATTCACCAGACCCATTTGAACTTTTTAATGAATATGGCACTGATGCCGTTCGTTTTGGGACTATGCTCATGTCGCCCCAAGGTTTGGATGTTTTGTTTTCATCGAACAGACTTGAAGTGGGACGTAATTTTATGAACAAATTATGGAACGCCTCCCGTTTTGTGCTTATGAATATGAAGGATGGCCAGACTCTGGACATTAATTTTGAAAAAGAAAATTTAGATCTGCCAGAACAATGGATATTGAGCAAAACGCAGAAGTCCATTCAAGCCTATAACCGTCAATTGGAAAGATTCCATTTTAATGAAGCGGCAAAAGTGCTTTATGATTTTACATGGAATGATTTTTGTGACTGGTACATTGAAATTGCTAAAATACACCTTCGTGAGAAGGATTCTCAAAAAGGAGATGTTGTCCGGGGAGTTATCGTTCATGTTTTAAAAACAATTTTGGCACTTTTACATCCATATTCTCCGTTTATTACGGAAGAACTTTGGAGCCAATTTAAAGCCGAAAAAGATTTAGAGCTCATTGTTTCACCTTGGCCAGACTACCATCCGGAACTGGTAGACAGTAAAGCTGAAAAGACAATGGGGTTTCTTCAGGATATTATTATTGCTGTACGAACTATCCGAGGCCAAATGAATGTTCCTCCGGGTAAAAAAGCTGATATGGTGGTTCGGATGCATGGGGACTCAAAATTTGTTCTTGAAAAATATGATGATGTAATAAAAAGTTTATGTGGGATCAGAGAAATTTCAGTTGGAGAGTTTTTAGATAAACCCCCGCATTCTGCTGTGGCAGTTATAAGGGATATGGAAATTTTTCTCCCCCTTGAGGGATTAATAGATGTTGCCTTAGAACAGGAAAGATTAGAGAAAAGGGAAGCAGATCTTAAGGTCTATATATCCAATATACAGAAAAAGTTATCAAAAAGAGATTTTTTAAGTCGTGCACCTAAAAAAGTAGTAGAAAGAGAGGAAAAAAAATTGATAGAAATGAATAACGAGCTTAAAATGTTGACCATAAATTTGGAGATATTGCAATGAGAAAGAGTATGTGCCTTTTAATGTTTTCTCTTTTGCTTGGACAAGCTGACCAAGCAATCATGACTTTATATAAAGACGGATTTGCCCTTGTAAAACAACCGGTAAACTGGCCTAATGTACCTGCAGGTGTCAGTACTATAGAGTATAACCAGCTTCCCTCTAGGTTATTTATGGATTCTCCATTTCTTACATTACAGGATGAGATTGTTGTCCGATGGCAGAGAATTAATTCAAATATCTTTTCTGGAGAGAAGTTTTTTTCCAGGAAACTTGGTAAATATGTTGAAATAAAAATTTCAGGAGGAAAAACTTATGAGGGGATCCTTTTGGAATACAACAATGCCAAGGTAACACTTCAGGGAAAATCAGAGGTTTTGTCTATTCCCAGAGATAAAATCGAGTTAATTTTTACTGAAGATAGGGTAGAAAATCCCCAGTTCAAACCTACCCTGATTTGGGAAATTAATTTGGAAAAACCAATGCAGGTTCAAGGCGAATTAATTTATTTAAGCGCTGGATTTGATTGGAATGCAGTCTATCGTTTGGTTATGAATAGTAAGGATAACCAGGCAAATTTAGTTCCGGAAGCAATCATATCGAATCGAAGCGACGTGGATTTTAGCGATTTAACGCTGCAGCTTGTTGAAGGAGAACTTCATCGTGCCGGCCAAAAGAAGATTAGCTCTGGAAGTCAACAGTTCTCTCGGGCCCAATCCAGTAGAGTAGCAAGTAGCTCAGTCTCTGCAGACCGAAAATCTCTTGGGGACTATCATATCTATGCCTTATCGGAGGTTTTAAATTTTATGAGAGACGATAATATTACAGTTCAACTCTACAATCCGCGGGTGATAAATTATGAGAAAACATATATTTTTGAAAACAAGGAACGAAGCCAGCGGGAAGAACCTTTGGTTGTTGAACTAAAAATTATTAATTCTAAAAAAAACGGTCTTGGCATTCCTTTGCCAGCTGGAAAGGTAGAAATGTATTTGATATCAAAGGGAGGATCGCTTGAATTTTCAGGTGAAGATTATTTGGTACAAACTCCAAAGGAGGGTACAGTTTTACTCACTGCTGGTCGGGCTTTTGATATAACTGGAAAACGAACAATTCTGAATTATGACCGCCAGAGAAATAGTGAAGAAGCCTCCATTCAAATCCAGATAAAAAATATTCATGATGGAAATATCCAAGTGCGGGTTGTCGAACATATTTCTGGTGATTGGGTAATACGAGATGCCTCAAGTATGTATACCAAAGAAGATGCTACAACGATTTATTTTCCTCTGAACATCGATGCCGAAGACAATAAAATTATAACCTATACCTACCGTAAAGAGTGGAAATAATACCTATAATTGACTAGTATGTTTTTTAGTTGTTGTCTGGATAATGTGTTTGTAGTTAGCACAATTCATATCCAACGGATCTGAATTATTTTTTTGTACTCTTTCTATGTAAATGACTGAAATCAATTTCTCTACATCCCTGCAATATATAAAAAATGTTGGGCCTACAAGGGCAAAGGTTTTATCTGAGATAGGCCTGGAGTGCTCGGAAGACTTACTGTATTATTTCCCCCGCCGTCACTTAGATAGAACCACAGTCACAGCTATCAGTTTACTTAAAAAAGATATGGTTACTACAATTGTAGGGAAAGTGGAGACTTGTGGAGAAAGAAAAACCAGGAAAGGAAAATTATTTCAAGCTGTTTTATCCGACGGGACAGGCTTTTTGACCCTCCTCTGGTTTAATGGTGTTCCATATATAAAAAAATCAATTAAAATTGGAGATCAGTTTGCTGTTCATGGAAAAATTGAATTTTATAACGGATTACAGATTGTGCATCCAGAATATGATAAATTAAATATAGACGATGATCCCCTGAACACCGGTTCTGTCATTCCTCTGTATCCGCTTACGCAAGAACTGCAAAAGGCTGGAATTGAAAATCGTTTTTTTAGAAAGATAATCCGGAGAATGTTAAAGGAAATCAATAATATTCCGGATTTCTTCCCCCTTAAATTTTTACAGAAGCACAAATTAGTTAGTAGATATGAAGCACTTCATTGGATCCACTTTGCTGACAAAGAAAAAGATGTGAAAAGAGCTATTTACCGATTGAAATTTGATGAGCACTTTTTTCTCCAGTTGCTGATGGCACTAAAGAAGGAATCCAATTCTCGTGTTGGAACAAAACCATTGAATAAAACAGGACCGCATATAAAACTGATTTACGATCAATTGAATTTTGAGTTGACAGATGCCCAGAACCGGGTATTAAAAGAAATAAGAACGGATTTAGGAAAACCCATTACAATGAATCGACTACTTCAGGGTGATGTAGGGTCGGGGAAAACTATTGTTGCTGTGTTGGCAGCGGCGATTGCAATAGGGAATAATGTTCAGATTGCGGTGATGGCTCCAACGGAAATCCTGGTTCGCCAGCATTATGAATCCTTCAAAAAATTTTCTGAAATAGGGAAAATCACTTGTGCCATTCTTGTAGGAAACACAAAAGAGGGTGAACGAAAAAAAGTAATAGATGCTTTAAAAACAGGTCGAATTGATTTAATTGTAGGAACCCATGCTCTCATTCAGAAAGATATAGAATTTAAAAACTTGGGGCTTGTCATTGTTGATGAACAGCACCGTTTTGGTGTTGTCCAGCGGGGTGATTTGGTTGAAAAAGGATTGAATCCCCATTTTCTTGCCATGACAGCGACACCAATTCCACGTACACTTGCAGTCACCTATCATGGTGACATGGACTTGTCTATTATTGATGAATTACCCAAACACCGCAAACCGGTCATTACAAAAAAGATTGGCCCTGAACGGTTAAAAAATGTATATAATTTTATGAATAATGAAGTATCCAAAGGGAGACAGTGTATGATTGTATATCCTTTGGTAGAAGAAACAGAAAAATCAGATTTAGCGGCAGCTGTGGAAGCATATGAAACGCTATCTCGCACCGCATTTACAAATGTGAACGTTGGATTAATCCATGGCAGAATGAAAAAAGAAGAAAAAGATAATATAATGAACGAGTTTTCAGATAATAGAATCCAGATACTGGTTTCAACTACTGTTATAGAGGTAGGAATCGATGTCCCTAATGCTACAGTTATGTTAGTGGAACATGCAGATCGTTTTGGGCTAATCCAGCTTCATCAGCTCCGTGGACGAGTTGGGCGTGGAAGTGAAAAAAGCTACTGTATTTTTGTTCAGAGGGATATTACTGAAAATAGCAGAAAGAGGTTGGACATTATGGAAAGAACAAATGATGGATTTGTTATTTCGGATGAAGATTTAAAATTACGTGGGCCGGGCGAATTTTTTGGAATAAGGCAAAGCGGATTCTTTAAATATAAAATCGCTGATTTGGTTATGGATGGTCCTATCATTAAATCGGCACGAAAAGCAGCTTTTAATATGGTTGCAAAAGATCCGCATCTGCGGAATCGGTCTTTTATTGAATTGCGCCGTCATTTCCTGAAAAAATACCAGCATATGCTCGATTTTGTGAATATTAGCTAGTTAGAAGAAGATTGTATTAAGTTTTCGCTCCTTCAATTTTATTTAGCCTATATTCCACTCCTTATTCAGACAAAGATATTATATTTATTTCTGATGGAACATAAGGTGTGATTCAACGTAGGTTTTTGAAGATAAAATAAAGAGTATGATATGACTTTTGGACATCAAATATTAGCTGAAATGTATTGTAAAATACCATATTTTTTGTTCTTCATAATTTTGTGAATACTATATAATAAATATTTAACCTAGAGCATTAACGATCAATTCAAGAAATAACCGTTTGAACCGTATAATAGCAGGAATCATTTTTCTTGTTTCGTTCCTTGTATATTATGATACGATGGCACCTACGGTCTCTTTTTGGGACTGTGGCGAATTCATTGCTACATCTTATACCCTCGGCGTACCTCATCCGCCTGGCAGCCCCCTTTTTCTGATTATTGGACGGGTATTTTCCATGATCCCATTCAGTCCGGATATTGCATTCCGCGTGAACTTGATTTCTGTTTTTGTCAGTGCATTAGCAGTCATGCTGCTTTATCTAATTATAGTGAAGGTAATAGCGCACTGGCGCGGGGGCATCAAAGAGAACTCGGATGTGATTATTGCTTTTGGAGGAGCCTTGGTAGGAGCACTTACTTTCGCTTTTACGGATAGTCACTGGTTTAATGCTGTGGAAGCTGAAGTTTATTCTATGAGCACTTTTTTTACCGCTATTGTTGTGTGGTTGATTCTTCACTGGTCAGAAAGAGCTGAAGAGAAAGGTAATGAACGATATATCCTTATCATCGCGTATATGATTGGGCTTGCAATTGGAATACATTTATTAAATCTGCTGGCATTACCTTTTATTGCTCTCATTATCTATTTCCGGAAGCAGTCTTTTGAATGGAAATCATTTTTAATCACGATTGGGATTACGGGAGTTACGTTTGTTATTATCCACAATGGAGTCATTAAAGGACTTCCAAAACTGGCAAGTGAGATAGGAGTTTTTGGTGTTGTGGTAGCAGTTCTGATTGTGTTTGGTATCATGATTTGGTCTATTGTGAATAAACAGCAATTACTTTCAATTGTTTTTACTTCGATGGTCTTGATCTTGATTGGATATTCCAGTTACACAATTATTTTTATTAGATCCGGACAGGATCCTGTTATTGATGAAAATGATCCTGAAACCGTTACCGCTGCGGTTTCATATATGGAGAGAGAACAGTATGGCAAGGTGGGACGATTCCCAAGAAGATATAAAGGAATACCGGCGCAACATGAGGTTGTAGGAGCCCCTGCTAATGGGCAGAAATACAGTTTATCTCAAAAACGGAAGTACATGTTTTATAATGTTTCGAAACAGTGGGATTTTTTCTGGAATTACCAGGTTAAAAAAATGTACTGGAGATATTTTCTATGGCAGTTTGCAGGCAGAGGAAATTCAACGGAACCGGGAGTAACAGCATTTGGAGCAAATAATAGACAGGATGGAGTTGATTGGTCACAATTCGGCCTCCCTTTAGCGTTTATCCTTGGGTTGGCTGGTATGATTTATCATTTCTACAGGGATGAAAAAGAGGCATTCTCAATGATGACCCTGTTTTTTCTTACAGGCCTTGCTGTAATAATTTATCTAAACCAAGACAATCCACAGCCTCGAGAAAGAGACTATTCCTATGTGGGGAGTTTTTTGGCTTTTTCTGTCTGGATTGGAGTTGGTGCAGCAGCAATCATCGAAAATATTATCAAAAAAATAAAAACAGAGAACATAGGACATCGCCTGGGCATAGCTGTTATTTTATTGCAAGTTATTCTTATTCCGTTTGCCATGGTACGTGCGAATTATCATGAACATGATCGAAGCGGGAATTATGTTGCTTGGGATATGAGTTATAATATGCTTCAATCATGTGAGCCTCATGGTATTATTTTTACGAACGGTGACAATGACACATTTCCCTTATGGTATTTGCAGGAAGTAGAAGGTATGCGAAAGGATGTAACTGTTGCCAACCTGAGCCTTTTGAATACACCATGGTATATCAGGCAACTTCGGGATTCACGCCCAAAAGGAGAAAGGTTTATCAATTTGACTGATGACCAGATTCTAGGTTTAACATCAGGCCTGACGCCCTGGAAAACTCAGAAAATACAGATTGCTGTGGAGGGTGATCCCCAAAATGAAGATGGATATATTGAATGGGTATTGAAACCGACGTTTGCAAACCAAGCACTGAAAGTTCAAGATATGATGATTTTACGAATCATCAACGATACAAAATGGAAATATCCAATATATTTTGCTGTGACTGTATCGCCAACGAATAAAATTGGTTTAGACAAATATTTGGATATGGAAGGATTGACTTTTCGACTTCAAAGTCATAAAGTGGATGCTATAAATCCGGGGAAAATGCAGGATTATTTGATGACAGAATTGGGTGACAGTACATGGTCAACAAATTTCTCCCAGTCATCACTTCTGAAAGTTGATAGTGGTCAAAATAAATCATTTTGGTCAAAGGATTATCAACCGGGATATCTTTTCAGAAATCTTGGAAATGAGAATGTTCATTACAATCCTCAAATCATAAGATTACTCCAGAATTATCGAAGTGCCTATATGCAGTTGGCTGTTCACTATTTCTTTGATTACCAAAGATTAAACCGCAAAGAGGATGCAGACCCAGGGGAGGTTGAAATGCTCAGGTTGAGGGTGAAGGAAACCCTGGATCAGATGGAAAAGAATCTCCCGGAAAGAACCATAGCGATCGAATCGAAAGATTTATATTTTCAGATAGGCCAAATATACAGTGAGATTGGTGAAAAAGTGAGGCTCAGGCACATTCTTGACAATCTGGAGTCCCGCAGAAACCTATCTGTCCAAGACAGGATTCGATATGGTCAAACGTATATCCAGGACCTGGAGGATTATGAGAATGCCAAAAGGATATTTAAGGATTTATATGATTCCTATCTTGAAATTGAAAATGCTGTAAAAAGTTCTGGACTGAAACGGACAGGGATAAACCAGAAAACATGGAATGAATGGCAGAAAAACTATGGAGATATTGTTTCCACCCTGGTTCTCACTTATCAGGAAATGAACATGAAAAGTGAAGCAGAGTTAGTTCTCACATCCTGGCTAGAAAGGAATCCTGGAGATATAAACGCAAAAAAGATGTTAGAGGATGTTCAAAAATAGTGTCTTGATCTAATTTATTTCCTTCATAATCTTATTTGATACAAACCCATTGTCTCATAAATCTTATCCCGCTGTTTCGGTTATTATTCCCCACTGGAATGGTATCGAGGTCCTGTCGGAGTGCCTGGATTCTCTGAAACAAACTACTTATCCTGCCCTTGAAATTATTGTAGTAGACAATGCCTCTACAGACGATAGTTCAGCTTGGATCAAAGAGCATCATCCGGATATTGTTTTGATTCAAAATGATAAGAATTATGGTTATGCTGGTGGGTGCAACAGAGGAGTTTCTCATGCAAAAGGAAGTTTTATTCTTTTTTTAAACAATGATACAATTATGGAACCTGGATGGATTGAACCCCTAGTAGACCGGATGATGAGGAACAAGAAAATTGCAGCAGTCCAACCAAAGATTTTAAATTATTACCAGAGGAAAATATTTGATTACGCCGGCGGTTCGGGGGGACACTTGGATGTGTTCTGTTTCCCTTTTGCCCGTGGTCGTATTTTCCTTGAGCAGGAAGAAGATCAGGGACAGTATGACAACCCTGAACAAATCTTCTGGGCATCAGGCACTGCATTCATTGTTCAGAAGAAATTGTTTCGGGCAGCAGGAGAATTTGATGAAACCTTTTTTGCTCATATGGAAGAGATTGATTTGTGTTGGCGCTTTCAATTGATGGGATACGAGATTTGGGCAGAACCCCAATCGGTCGTTTTTCATAAAAATGCTGTAACCTTACCTATGAACAGCTATAAGAAATATTATCTTAATCACAAAAATTCGCTCTTAATGCTCTTGGGAAATTATTCATTACCTGTTGCCATGTATCTTTTTTCAATCCGTTTTGCGTTGGAGTGGGTAGCTTTTGGTTATGCTCTTTTTAAATTAGATTTTAAACATATGTTAGGAATTATTAATGCACAAGTGTGGCTTTTATTTCATCCTCATGTTATTTGGAAGAAACATTTCAAGACAGGTTCTATTCGGGTAAAAAGGGATCGTTCGATTATGTCAAGGCTCTATAGGGGGAGCATAGTTTTGACACATTACATCAGGCGAAGAAATGTTTATTCCGAAATTTCCTCTAAACCTTTCGTATAGGTTTTTTCGTTATCAGGATCCAGTTCGGTCAAATCCATAAGAATATCTTTCTGGGCTAAAACTGTCAGCACGCGTGTCAATGTATCTGCATGGACTTTGAGAAACATAAGTGTATGGTGGTTTCTTGGTGTGATTTTATACACTTCATCAAGTCCCACAATCATATTTCTAAATTCAGAAATGGATGTCTCAATTTCCCCTTGTCTAAAGAGATCAACCGCATAATAAAAAGAAAATCGCGCTTTTCGGAGTCCGGAGTTAGTACTTAGTTCATTGATTAACTGAATTCGGTCCATCCATCCGCGAGGATAATCAGAGGCATTCCCACGTATGGCAATTGATCGGCACATTTCTAGCTCGGAAGTTCCACCCTCAGGTGTATATGTATCGATTTCACCAGCGAGGATAAGGTTGCCGTAAAAAGAGAGAAAACTTGCAAGAGGGTCAAAAATAACAGGATCATAGTACAGAGTTCCACTGTCATTGTAAATAAATTGGACTCCTTTATCAAAAAAGCGCAAGTCACTTCCATTTGAGAACAAAGCCTGAGCAAGAAATGTCTGGTTTGATCCTTTTTGAGAGACGCCCTCGAAAACAAAATGAATGTTGAGGGAGATATTCAGATCACTAAACTCTTCATTCCAAACTGTTGCAGAATAAAACCGTTTTACTTCGTCCCGGAGAGGCAGAATAAATTGACGAATGTTGCTTTTTAATAACTGTTCGTCAAAAGTAACTTCTATCTGTCCAAATTGAGCATAGAGAGGAACAGAATAAAAAAAGCAAAAAACAGTGATTTGTATTATTCGGCGGAAAAGCATTATAATCAAAAATAGACTGTACTTTGGTTGTAGACAAGGGAAAGATGGAAATTATTGTATTTGGGATTGCTAAATCCTGAGGTTCTCATTTAGTTTTATTTTTATTAATTTCAACAATGGCAAACATCAAAGAACTTATCCACCCTCACAAAATATTACACAAAACACTTAGGTGTGCAGGAAACCTAGGAGAAGACCGAGGTCTTGAATGTTATGTGGTAGGCGGAGCAGTCCGGGACCTTTTTCTCCATAGAAAAATAATGGAAGTTGATATCATGGTTGTGGGAGATGGAATCGCATTTGCCAAAGAGTTAAGAACCCGTTTAAAAGCAAAAAAGATTATCCCTTTTAAACAGTTTGGAACAGCCATGATACCACGAAAAGATCTCCCAGTAGAGGTTGCTTCTGCCCGCACTGAATCGTATAAAGAAAATTCTCGGAAACCTACTAAGGTGAGCTATACGGATTTGCAGGGGGATTTACTTCGAAGAGATTTTACAATTAATGCAATGGCTATGGACATATTGCCGAAAAAATTTGGAGATTTACATGATCCTCTGGGGGGAATTACTGATCTTAAGAAAAAACAGTTGCGGACACCCCTGGATCCGGATGTGACCTTTTCTGATGATCCTCTTCGGATGATAAGGGCAGCATATTTTTCAGCGAAATTAGGATTTATCCTTACTGAAGAATGCCTCACGTCTATGAAAAACCAAGCTGGTCGAATTACCATTGTTTCATGGGAACGCATTACAACGGAACTCAAGAAAATACTCAAAACAAGAAAACCTTCCATAGGGCTTTCCATTCTTCAGGATACTGATTTGATGAAACACGTTTTCCCTGAAGTTAGTGTTATGCATGGGATGGAACAGGTAAAAAAATGGCATCACAAGGATGTATTTTATCACACTCTTCAGGTAGTAGATAATGCTGCGGAATTGTCGGATAAGATGGCGGTTCGGTTTGCTGCTTTGGTTCATGATATTGCGAAGCCAAGAACACGCCGCATAGACTCCCGAAAAGGGTACACGTTTCACGGGCATGATGATATTGGGGCACAAATGATTGACAAAGTTGCAAAACGGATGAGGCTATCTAACGAACTGCGGGACTACTTGAAAAAAATGACACTGCTGCATTTACGCCCAATTGCCCTGGCTAAAGAAGGGATAACAGATTCAGCTGTGAGGCGAGTTATGGTGACTGCGGGGGAAGATATTAATGACCTCTTGATTCTTTGTCGTGCGGATATTACCAGTAAAAACCCTCATCTGGTTAAGAAATATATGGGAAACTTTGAACGGGTGGAAAAGTTGATGCAGGATGTAAAAGAACAAGATACCTTGAGAGGCTTTCAATCACCTGTAAGGGGGAATGAAATCATGGAAGTATGTGGTCTTACTGAAGGGAGAATTATCGGGGAAATTAAAACTGCTATTGAAGAAGCAATTTTAGAGGGTGAAATAGAAAATAGCTATAATGCAGCGTATGATTACATGATGAAAATTAAGGATGTGTATATCAATTGATTTGCTCCAGTATTAATGTTCGATTAATTTTTTGAAGACAAATAGCTGGATTATCCCCTAAAAAAACTACTTCAATTCAGAAATTTATATATAATTACTGGAAGAGTAAATCTGTATAATAATTAAATTCACGGTAAATTCACCGCATATTTTTATTATTTAGAAATATTTAATTTTGACTAAGTTGTATAGGAACAAAATTCCCCGGGAGGAGAATTGATGAGTGTAATTGGTGTTATTCCAGCACGCTTAGATTCGGAGCGGTTCCCACGAAAAATACTTACTCCGATCAATGGGAAACCCATGATAATGTGCGTAGCTGAACGTGCTATAAATGCTTCATTACTTGATGAGGTCATTATTGCAGTTGATAGTGAAGAAGTGTACAAAGAAATTAAAAAGTTTAACGTAAAAGTTGTAATGACAGCAAAAGATCATCTCTCTGGATCAGATCGGATCGCAGAAGTAGTAGAAAACAGGGATGTTGATATAGTGGTAAATATCCAGGGAGATGAACCGATGTTGGATCCAAAAATCATTGATGGTCTTGTGAATGAGTTTGATGATTCTTCTGTAAATATGACTACAGCTGTAAGCACAGATATCAGCCCGAAGGATTTTTTTAATTCAAATATTGTCAAGGTTTTACTAGATGAAAATCGTGATGCTATTGGGTTTCGGAGAGATTTATTTCAAGAAAAAATAGGGGGATGGTATCGCCATGTCGGTCTTTACGCCTATCGAAAAGATACTTTGTTGAAATTTGCAGGACTTCCAACTTCGGAGAATGAGAAAAAATTTCATTTGGAACAATTGCGTGCGCTGGATAACGGAATTCCGATTCGATCTGTTATCACGGATTACCCGTATCGTGGTGTGGATGTAGAAGAGGATTTGAATGTTATTATTAAAATGAACAAGCATGAAAAACCATGATACAGAATACACCAGTTAAATACATTTTTGTTTTGGGCGGTGTAATCTCCGGCCTGGGAAAAGGGATTGCTTCCGCTTCTATTGGCTATCTTTTAAAAAGTGCTGGATTAAAGGTTACAATCTTGAAACTTGATCCATATCTGAATGTGGATCCTGGTACAATGAATCCATACCAGCACGGGGAAGTTTTTGTTCTGGATGATGGCTCTGAAACGGACCTTGATTTAGGCCATTATGAGCGCTTCATCGATGTCGATATGAGCAAGGATAACAATGCTACCTCAGGACAAGTATATAGCACCGTGCTTGATCGGGAAAGGCGTGGCGATTATCTCGGTGCGACAATTCAGGTTATTCCTCACATTACCAATGAAATTATTTCCAGGATCAAAGCAGTCAATAGACCAAAAAAATATGATGTGGTCATATGTGAAGTAGGCGGTACAGTGGGAGATATTGAAAGTTTACCATTTATGGAAGCTATTCGACAATTATCCCTGGAAGTAGGATATCATAATCACACTATTATGCACTTGACACTTGTTCCATATATTAAAGCCAGCGAAGAACTGAAAACCAAACCAACCCAGCATTCTGTAATGAAACTGCGGGAAATCGGTTTAACACCAGATATGATTCTTTGTCGCTCCGAATACAAACTTACTAAGGAGGTAAAGCAAAAAATTGGTTTGTTTGGAAATGTGGATCCCGACCATGTTATTGAAGG
>DPYO01000246.1:19411-21042 GCA_003535775.1 Fidelibacterota bacterium
ATGGAGCGTTTAGAATTACCGGGGGAAGTAGACGTTTCTTATTTAGAAACATTTATTAAAAAATTTAAACGTCCCGCTCACAGGGTAAATATTGCTATGTGCGGGAAATACACAGAACTTCCCGATGCCTATAAAAGTGTGCTGGAAGCATTCATCCATGCCGGTGTTGAAAATGATGCCCGGGTAAATGTGAACTGGGTAGCTACGGAAGATTTGAGATCGGAGAAAGATGCAGAAAGAATTTTTAGGGAAATGGATGGTATTCTCCTCTTGCCTGGATTTGGATCAAGGGGATCTGAAGGGAAAATCCTCTCTTGCAAGTACGCCCGTGAAAATAAAATACCATTTCTGGGTATTTGCCTTGGCCTCCAATGTGCTGTAATCGAGTTTGCTCGAAATATATGTGGATTGAAAGGTGCCAACAGTACGGAATTTGATAATAATACGCGTTATCCAGTTATTGAATTGATGGAATCACAACGAGCCATTAAACGCAAAGGAGGGACCATGCGGCTTGGGGCCTATGATTGTACCATTGAACCGGGTACGAAAACCTATGCGGCCTACAGGAAAAAGAAAACCTCGGAACGCCATCGTCACCGCTGGGAAGTAAATAATCGCTACCGTGATCGCCTAGTAAAAAACGGGTTGAAAATTTCTGGTATAAATGAGGAACTCAATTTGGTTGAAATCATTGAACTGCCTGATCATCCTTGGTATGTTGCCGGGCAATTTCATCCAGAATTAAAAAGCCGGGTAAGTAAGGCCCATCCGCTTTTCAGGGAATTTATAAAAGCAACTGTAAAACATTTAAATGGAAAATCTTAATGGGTAAACAGGTTAAAGTTGGAAATGTTGTTTTTGGTAGTGATGCACTGCCATTGATTGCTGGCCCCTGCGTAATTGAATCGTTAGATCACAGCCTGAAGATGGCTGAATCTATTAAAACAATCACAGAAAAAATTGGTATGTCCTTCATATTTAAAAGCTCTTTTGATAAAGCCAATCGGACGTCAATTCAGTCCTTCCGTGGTCAGGGACTGGAGGAAGGACTACAGATTTTTGAAGAAGTTAAAACGTCTTTTAATATCCCGGTTACTACAGACATCCATTTACCAGAACATGCGAAAGCAGTTTCCCAAGTGATTGATCTGCTCCAGATTCCTGCTTTCCTTTGCCGTCAGACAGATTTGTTGATAGCAGCAGGTGAGACGGGCAAACCCGTCAATGTAAAAAAGGGACAATTCTTGCCTCCATGGAAAGTATCAAGTATTGTTCTGAAGCTTGAGGAAACGGGGAACACTGATATTTTACTTACAGAACGTGGAACAACCTTTGGTTATGAAAGTTTAGTGTCTGATATGCGATCAATTCCTATCATGAAAAAGACTGGGTATCCGGTGGTTTTTGATGCTACCCACAGCGCTCAGAATCCTGGTATGAAAGGCGGCAAAACAGGAGGATTTAGGGAATATATCCCAACGCTGGCGAAAGCAGCAGTAGCTGCGGGCTGTGATGGTCTTTTCCTTGAGGTCCATGATAATGTGGAAGAAGCCAAGTCTGATGCGGACACCCAATGGCCTCTTGATCAATTAGAATCTCTGCTGAGATCGGTGAAAGCTATCAGGGAA
>DPYO01000246.1:21395-24837 GCA_003535775.1 Fidelibacterota bacterium
TGAACGACCGATTAAAACAAAAGCTGAAAAACGTAAAACTGATCATTTCTGATGTTGACGGAGTACTCACAGATGGATCCGTTTATATTGGTGCTAATGGTGAAGAAATGAAGAGATTTTCTGTAGAAGATGGTGCTGGGGTTGCCCTGGCTAAAGTGGCTGGATTAAAAATCGCACTTTTGTCTGGGAGGTATTCATCTGCAACAGAAATACGTGGAAAGGAATTAAAAATTGAGGATATTTATAATGGAATGCTCAATAAGATTCCTGCGTATGAAGAATTGAAACAAAAATATAATTTGGAGGATTCGGAAATAGCTTATATTGGTGATGGATTGATTGATCTTCCTGTGATGGAAAAATCCGGTGTCCCTATTTCTGTTCGGAATGCCTATCCACCTGTGAAGAAGGCTGCACTGTATATTACCGATAAAAATGGTGGAAGCGGTGCACTTCGGGAAGCAGTTGATTTGATTCTTCAAGCGAAAGGATTGTATGAGGAAGCCATTAAGCGTCTGAGAAAAAAGATCATCAGGACTTCCAGTGGATGAAAATGCGCATACCTATTGTTATTTCTATTACACCGTTTGTTACTATGTTGATGTTATTTTCCCCCGGTTGTTCATCGCCTACTTCAGCAGGTACAGGAGAAACCAGTGAAGGGCGACCTGACCAAGAAAGCTGGGAGGTAACCATTACCATGACTGATGCAGGCGTGCAGCGGGCTATCGTGCAGGCTGGTCATTTAGAGAAATTTAATGATCGTCTTTATGTCTTGCTGGACCAGAAGGTTGAAGTGGATTTTTTTGACATGGAAGAAAAGCATTCCTCCCGCTTAACCTCGCAGCTAGCGGAGGTTGATGAAAAATCAGATTTCATGCGCGCAATTCAAAACGTGGTTGTAAAATCAGATAGCGGTGTGACTCTTTTTACTGACACATTATCATGGGATCATGCTCAGGGAACGATCTATACTGACGATTCTGTTATGATAACAACAGAAAAACAGGATACACTCTATGGGATTGGATTTGAATCAGATGTTCAGATGGAACACTGGAAAATTTTGCGTCCTTCCGGAGTGACAAATCGTGGTGATGATGAAAAATAGCTATCGTGTGCTAACAGCAGAAAACCTCCACAAACAGTATGGAAAACGCTGGGTTGTGCGGGCAGTGGATATTGAGGTAAAAAAGGGAGAGATTGTAGGATTGCTTGGTCCAAATGGTGCCGGGAAAACCACAACATTTTATATGATCACAGGGATGATAAAGCCAACTAAGGGAAGAATTTTTCTGGATAAAAAGGAAATTACTCAGGATGCCATGTATAAACGTTCACGTCAGGGGATTGGATATCTTGCCCAGGAGCCATCTATTTTTGGGAAACTGTCCGTTGAGGATAATTTGAAACTGGTTCTGGAAATGACTGATTTATCTAAAGCGGATCAACAAGAAAAAATTGAACAGCTGTTGGAAGGCCTGACAATTCAGCACCTCCGGAACAACAAGGGGAACAGCTTGTCCGGGGGTGAACGGCGAAGGGTAGAAATCTGCCGTTCCCTTGCAATTGATCCGGATTTTATCCTTTTAGATGAGCCTTTTGCAGGTGTGGATCCCATTGCTGTTGAAGATATTCAGTTCATTATCCAATCATTAAAAAATCAAAATATCGGGGTGCTAATTACAGATCATAATGTTCGGGAAACCCTTTCAATAACCGACAGGGCATATTTACTTTTTGAAGGAGAAATTTTGAAGTCAGGTACCTCCAGCGATCTGGCGAACGATGAAGAAGCACGTCGTTTATATCTTGGGGAAAAATTCAGGCTTGACTGATGTTAAAGTTTGAGCAAAAGCTTTCCCAGAAGCAAGTTTTATCGCCACAGCAGATTCTTCAGGCAAGATTATTGCAGTTAAGCACGATAAAACTGGAAGAGAAAATCTTGAACGAATTGGAAGAAAATCCTGTTCTCGAACAGGTTGAATCAACAAATGACAAAGAACAAGATTTGGATGAAGGAGTTGATGATTCTCTTGATTTATCATCAGAGGATGATGCATATGAGCCGGTAAATTTTTATGATAGATCAAAGAAACCCCTTGATCTTCCTGTAAAAGAGGAACACGACTTTATAGAGACTCTCCTAAATCAGTTAAAACTTATTGATCTGAATGATTCTGAAAGAATTATTGCGGAAGAAATTCTATGGAATTTGGATGAGCGGGGCTATTTAGCTACAGATATTTATGTGATCGCAGATCGTTTTAATAAGGACGGAACAGAGATTGAATCTATTTTGAGGGCAGTTCAGCGTTTAGATCCCCTGGGGATTGCCGCGCGAAATATACGGGAATGTTTATTAATTCAATTGGAAAAAGAGAATGAATCTCTTGCCTATGATATTGTTGACAGCTATTTTGAGGATTTCGCTAATAAACGGTTTGAAGTGATTAAAAAAAAGATGAATTGTTCCGGAGAACAACTGGCAGAAGCAGTCAATATTATTTCCCATTTGAATCCTAGACCTGGTGAGGGAACCAGATTCACTAAAGATGAAGTAGTAATCCCTGATTTAATTGTAAGGGAACAGGGAGAAAATTGGGTTATTTATACGAACGATAGCGGACTGCCGGAACTTAGGGTCAGTCCGGATTATGTTGCTATGATGGAAGAGAAGGGTACGAAAAAAACAGAGGCCAACCGGTTTTTAAAACAGAGAATTTATTCAGCAAATTGGTTTATCCAGGCCATTGAACAACGGAAGCAAACGCTGAAAAGAGTGATGCGTTCCATTATTGATCGACAACCGGAGTTTTTTTCTGGAAAGATCCATGAATTACGACCAATGAAGCTTCTGGATATTGCAGAAGATATAAAATTGGATATTTCCACCATTAGTCGTTCAACCAGGGGGAAATATGTAGACACCCCTTACGGAGTGTTTGAATTAAAATCTTTTTTTACAGAGGGGATTGAACTTGAGAATGGTCAGATGATAAGTAATCATATCATAAAGCAGGCACTGAAGAAAATTGTTGAAGAAGAGGATAAACAGCATCCAATAAATGACCAAAGACTTGTAGAATTATTAAAACAGAAGGGATACCCCTTATCGCGAAGAACGGTCGCAAAATACCGTGACCAAATGAATGTTCCTGTTGCACGTCTAAGAAGGCAACTTTAAACAATAATCAAAAGGAGACAATAATGGCAGCAAAAAGAATCATTATCGGGGATCAGGAGATCCGAATACCTGATAAGTTAATTAAACTGGGAGCTCTGGGAGCTATACCCATTGTGGGCATTGTTCTGGTTCTATGGCTATTGACGGGTGTGTACAGTGTCGGACCCGATGAAGTAGGGGTCATAAGGACTTTTGGAAAGGTCAGCAGGATTTCTCAGCCAGGGCTGTCATACCATCTCCCATATCCAATAGAAG
>DPYO01000008.1:0-15086 GCA_003535775.1 Fidelibacterota bacterium
CCAATGAATCTATCAAATCCAATTGTTGATTCATTGATATATTAAGGGAATTAATTTGAGCGTGATTACTCTTTTGTAAAGAATCAATTAATGCTTCTTGCTTCGCCAGGTAATTCTCCAGGTTTTCTACCCTGTCTTCAAGTGGATTTGCAAAGATTAGAAATAAGAATCCAGTTACCATTAGTGCTGTGATGACTAAAATTGATGTCTTCATCCTTTCCTCCAGTAAAGTGTCTATTTTCTTTCTAACCAGTTACTATACTGCAAATTTGCAATGCATTCTGCATGCTATATACTGTGCGCTTCACACCTTCAATTTACTTCAAGAGGAGACAAACAATCAACATCAGGTGGATCTAGAATTAATGTTTTATAAAGAAGAAGTCTTTAAGATAGAGATAGACTTGGGGGGGTAGAGTATTTTGTATTACCCCTGCACATAACAGAAAAAAGGGATAGAGATTAAATCATCTAAAATAAGAATGGTCTCAAAATGCTATGAAGATACTTATAAGGATGGAAAACTAAAAATAATTGTGCTCAATCAAGCAAAAAACGCAAAAAAACAGCTACTTTAAAAGAACCATTTTTTGTGTGTCAAAATAATCTCCGATTTGAATTCGGTATAGATAAATACCCCCGCTGACGGGTTTATTTTGAGAATCAAGTCCGTTCCATACAATTGATCTATTGAGCCCCCGTTCTTGCCTTGTATGAACTAATTGTTTTATTTGTTTGCCCTTCAAATCGTAAATCATAAGAGAAACATGAGCATCTTTAGATAAATTATAGCTTATAGTAGTTGTTGGATTGAATGGATTCGGGTAACACTGGTTCAATTGTGGGCTTTTTGGAATGGTTATATTATGTCGTGTGGAAAGCATACTAAGTTCATCCAGAGCAAAAGTAAGCTCATTTTGGAAATCAGCAAGAAAGTCCGCATCGAGCACGGTGCCGCTCTGGGAATATACCAGACGCATATCATAGTTAATCAAAACATGGTGCGGAGGATTTCCCTCAGTGAACAAAGAACGGATATCTAATTGACTGTCATCAAGAATAGGATAGGTAATAGCAAATTCTTCGCCCCATGCTCTGCAGGAATAGGACCTTTCCCAACTGGCTCCAACACCAATAACAGTGAGTCCTTGGTCTTTGTAAAGATTATATAAGGATTCTGTTAATGGGGCCTCAGTTCGGCTGGTGAAGTTATCAGCATCAAAAAGAACCAGCCAGATAACTTGATAGTTTCCTTCGTTATTCTCATTCAAATAATCATAGAGTGACCATTCGTCACCATTTTCTGGAAAGCATTCTTCGCCTGAAAAGTCCTCCACAAGGGCACCAACCTCATAGGGGCCAGGAAACAGAATACTGAGCATAAATAGACTGAATATCAGTGTCTTTCTCATTACACTATTCGCAAAGTAAGAGTAATAACTTCATTTTCATCAACACTTTAGAGAAAAAAAACATAAAAACCCAGTAAAAATATTTTTCATGTGACAAGAATCACATTTTGCGTACATATTTTTTTTACAGAGAAAGATGTATGTGAAAAGTGGATGTAATGCCCAGCATGTGAACCTCCGCAGGAAGTATATTTTCCTCGGAGTCAACAAATTTGGTATGACTGATATTTTTTTTATTGAAAAGATTAAAGATAGAAAATCCAAGTTCCCAATGTAAAGAGAAAAGTTCCAGGTGTTTGGTAATGCTGAAATCAATTCTTTGGATTGGATCCAACCTTTCAGTGTTCCGGTTGGCAGAGGAATCATCCGGGATTATTGAATGTATTAAAACATACCCGGTCCCAGGTGAAATTTCTCTCCCCCTTGGGGTATAAGTCATTCCAGAGGAATATATCCAGGATAGAGTGATATCCCAGGTTCCAGGAGACGTGATGGCGACAGCTTTGAATTCATGGGTTCGGTCATGGTCAGCGAGGAATGGTTTTCCATTGTTTAATTCAGAGAATAAATGTTCTATTCTCCCAAAAGTGTAGCTCAACCAACCATGAAGGGGACCGGATTTTTTATGTAGGAATAGTTCTAATCCTTTAGAGTTGCCTAAACCAATAGGTAAATTATCTTGATCACTGCTATCACTCAAGACTAAGTAAGGATGCATGGGACTCACCAGTCGAGAGAAATCAAGCAAGTTGTTATACGTACGCTGATAGACGCTTACACCTGTGGTCCAATAATCATTCTCATGCTGGAATTCTATATTGAATTGTTGTGAAGTGAGAGGTTTTAATTGTTCGTTGGATTGGATCCAGACGAATTTTTTTCCACCAATCATAAAGTTATTGCTAAAACGGTGCAAGAACTGTGTATATTGACCAGCTGATCCTTTCAAAGTAAACCAATCTGTAAAAGCATAAGTGAAGGATGCACGGGGGTCAATATAATAATCATTGGTTAAATCATAGTTGGAAACCCGGAATCCAACAGTTGCATTAAGAGGTTTGCCTGTATTTAATTTATCTTGGAAATATATTGAACTCACTACTCCTCTCCCAGGAACTAAGGACCTTTCAATAGCTGAGAACTTGGGTTTGCTAATAAATTTTGTTAAATATCGTTTGTATAAAAAACCAAACTCAAGAGTATGGCGACTATTTAATTTGCTTCTATTATTTAATTGAATGGTTATATCTTCAATTTGATTGTCATCTATCAATTCTATTGTGGAGAGAGGGGAGGGGTATGCCCATTTACCAAAAGAATGGCTGTTATAGATGGAACTGCTCAAAAGAAAAGATGAATATGTCATACCTCCCCATACATGAGACCAGTTAACACTTGCACCTATGTTATTCCATTTAATTCCATCCTCTATTTTTTCTATGCTACTATTAATTGGAAATACAAACATCCGTGAAATTTCATCTTTTCCGGAAAAGCAACTAAATGAAAGAACATCTTTATTAGTGGGCATAAGAGTAATTTTTCCATTAAAGTCTGAAAAGGATAAATTGGGTGTATATGTGGAATCGGGAATAGATATTGCAATACTGTTTTCTGATCCTCCTTCATTCGTTAGAAAATCGTAAATATGGTGGTAGAGAGAAGTTTTGTAATAGTGAGAATAAGAGCCCCGGTAAGCTAGAAATAAGCTTCCTTTTCCAAAGAGAGGTTGTTCATAAGTGAATCCTGTGGTGAGTAAATTAGCAGAGACATTTAGACGTTTGTATTTCGTGCTTCCCTGTTTTCCGGTGATTTCAATGACGCTGGAGGTGCGGCCACCATATTTTGCTGGAAATCCTCCTTTAAATATCTGTATATCCTTAACTGCATCTGAATTGATGGCACTGAAAAAACCGTAATAGTGATCAGTTTGATAAATAGGTATACCATCTAGCAGGATCAGGTTTTGATCCGGGGTTCCACCGCGAATGTATAGTCCTGCAGAACCAGTATTTCCAATCTGAATACCGGGCAGCAGTTGCATGGATCGAAATGCATCTGTTTCCCCCAGCTTTGGCAGGGAAGCAATATGTCGAGGAGAAAAGGATATCCGCCCAGATTTAATGGGTTGATCCATAAATTCAAGATTACCTCCGGTGACGGCAACTCCTTTTCCTCTGAGAACTGTGGGGTGAAGTTCAATTAAATAAAATGATATGGTATTTTCCAATGTTGCAGTAATGATTTTTCTGGCTATTTCGTATCCTATATAGGATATTTGAAGGGTATGCTCTCCCCTTGGTACTTTTAGTGAAAAATATCCATTTTGATTGGTAACATCGCCAGTGGATGTATTTATGAAGAATACATTGGCGTAAGGAATAGATTCACCTGAACTAAAATCCCATACATACCCATGAATTGTATATATTTCCTCTTCAAAATCTGGTGTGGAGATTATGTACTGATTGCCTACTTTTTCCCAGTTCAGATTATGCTCTGCAAGCAGGGTATCCAGTGCTTCTTCAATTGCACAGCCTGAACAGTGAGCTGAGGTTTGTTTGTCTTTTAGATGGCGGTCTTGATACACAACTATAATGTGGTGTTGATGTATCAGAGAGTCTAGAGCAGATTTTAGAGAAGAATTTTTATAATTAAAGGAGAGACTGTCACTATAGGTTTGGGTAAAAACTGTGTTGGAAAATACAATAAAAAGAGACAGGAAAAGTCCTGTCATCAGGAGGGGAAAATTAGTAGAACGTATACCTCTTATTGTCAAATTTGTAAGATCGGTTTGTCAGCGAAGAAAGCGTATGCAAGACACGGCTTAGATCTTTAGCATCTATAACTCCAGTGACGGTAATTGTTTCTAATCCATCACTTTTAAGTTCAATATCAACATCAAATTTACGTTCAATTTCTTTGCAAACGACGCTAAGATTTTCCTGATCAAAAATAAATTTATTGTAGATCCAGCCTGGATATTGGTCATGTCCGATTGCTTCCGGAGTTTCAGGAGATTCTTTTTTACTGAAGGAAATGAATTGTCCTTTTGTTATATGAACTGGTCTATCGTTGGTTTGATCATTTGAAACCAGAACTATTCCTTCATTTACGGCAACTTCAATTTCATTCTCAATTGTTCGTACATTGAATTGTGTTCCAACAACCCTGATAAAAACATCTTCATGTTGAATGATAAAAGGATGTGATCCTGATTGCACATCAAAATATGCTTCGCCACTTAAGGTAACCAGGCGGGATTTTTCATTAAAGGATGATCGGAAAGTGAGTTCGCTTTCTGCATTCAAACGAATTTTGGAATCATCCGGCAAGTTAAAAGATATCTGTTCACCGCGGTCAGTTATAAATGATTCAGTAGTCAGCCATAAATAAGCGGGCTGACTAAGCAATGTGAGCATGAGTACTGCCGCTATTACATATGCAAAACGTGGTTGAATTGAAAATTTTCTCCTGGAATAAAACCTTGCCGGTGAAAGCTTCGTCTTGACTTCATTTCGTTCAATCAGCTGTTCTATCTCCATCCAGGCATCATCGGTATTGGGCGGTTCCGGCAAATGTAACTCAGAACTCATCTCCCAGAGTAATTTGAATTCTTTCTTTATTATTTTGTCAAATGATTTCATAGTATTTCAAAAAATATTCTTTTTCTGTGCATATAACGGATGAACCCACTTTGTTACTTACAGATAATTCTTCAGTAGTTTCCGTAAAATTTTTAATGCTCGATAGAGTTGATTTTCAACTGTTCGTTTTGATATATTCAGGAGGTCAGCAATTTCCTGATTTGTTTTTCTCTCATTGCGACTTAACAAAAAGATTTTACGACATTTATCAGGCAAATGATCATTTACTGCATTCCAGATTGCTTCTTTCATTTCATTCAGATCGTGACCGGATTCAGGATTCTTCTTATTTTTACTATACAATTCCGGTAATTTTTCCTGATGTTGTATTTTGACTTTCTGATGACGAAAGTGATCGTAACAGAGGTTGCTGCTTATTCTGGCAATGAGAGAAAAAAATGACTTATTCGAATCCAAACGAGATCGATTGTTCCATATCCGAACAAATGTTTCTTGGACAATATCTTCCGCAATCTCTTTGTCACGAACGCGGTAAACGACGTATCGAAAAAGGACTGGATGATGTGTATAATAAAGATCTTTGAAGGCAGTTTTATTGGATTTTTTTATACGGTCTAGTAATTTTTTTTCCGGTGTCTGCATATATCAATTAATTTGAGTTTTATAGTCGCATCAAATGTTTATCTTGGAGAAGAAAACAGGTGCTTTGAATCAAAAATTTAAAATATGAATATTTGTAATATGTTAGCATAAATTTTGTTTCTTTTTTAATCGAGGAACCTAAGAAATTTCTTCAATGACTTAGTAATACAGAAAATACCCCTCATTATTTTTTTTAGAATGGTTACAATAAATTGCACAACAAGAGTTTTTTGTAATACATTTAACCTGTTTAATAAAACGATAAGAAAAGATGACAAACAATTTTCTTAGCATTTAAATGCTGATATTCAGCATGAACTGTATTGGGAAAAGTTTTAGATAAAATAAACCAAAAGAAAGGAAAGTGAAATCTCATTATGGGAAAGTCAGTTCTTAAAATCACCTTTTTGCTTGTATTTATATTTTCTTTCGCTTTTCCCCAGGAAGTAAAAGTTATTGGGGAAGGCACGATAAAAAATGGGCCAAAAGTACTGATATTGGATGATGGTACCTGGAAAGAAAAACCAAAAGAAATTTTTAATATCCCCATAGGAAATTCTTATTATGAAGGTCCCGCAGATGCTAAAGTCACAATCATAGAATGGAT
Organism: Fidelibacterota bacterium; assembly: GCA_003535775.1. GTDB lineage: Bacteria > Fidelibacterota > Marinisomatia > Marinisomatales > UBA8229 > UBA8229. The sequence continues at coordinate 6,270 of DPYO01000008.1, forward strand.
GGATTATCAATGACCCTACTGTGCAAGATCTACCGGTGCGGTAGATAGAATTTTAAAAAAATTCCCGAAAGATGTGAGAATTGTATATAAAAATTTTCCTCTTCGTTCCCACAAACAGGCTAATTTAGCCGCATTATATACCCTGGCTGCTGGAAATCAGGGAATGTATAATGAGATGCATAAAAAAATAATGGGTCGTTATACAGAGTTAAAGAATAACGAACATTTACCTTTAGAATTAGCCAGTGAACTTGGATTAAATATTAATCAGTTAAGAGCAGATATTAAAGACCCTGTGCTACAAAATCAGATTAATACTGAAGTGAGTGAACTGAGATCTACCAAACTTCGGCTTGCGGTACCAAAATTTTTAATAAATGGTGAAGAAACTAATCTTAGAGCACTTCAACAAAAGGTAACTGAAATACTTAGTAAAATAAACTAAATTGTAAATCTACCTTAAGGTACAGCTCTAATTTGTTTGTATCCTGTATGAAATACTTATAAATGATGATCAGATTGATCGAGTTGCGGAAATAACATATAATCTAATTTTTACTTTATAGCAGAAATTAGACCCAAAGTGAATTTTTTTTTGGAAATTACTGTGATTTTTTTAGACGAAAATCTGCGACTCGGGGCCTAGTATAAATAAATGGAAATTAAGATATTCTCTCTACGTTCTTTGCTTCTTTTCCTTTATCGGTTGTGGCAACCTCAAATTCTACTTTATCGTTTTCTTTGAGAGTACGATATCCATCACCTGATATGGAAGAAAAATGACAGAAAATGTCATCGCCTTCTTCGGGGGTTATAAATCCATATCCTTTTGATGAGCTGAACCATTTAACGGTTCCTTCTTCACGTTCAGCCATAAATTTGACCTCTTTCTATGTATGTGTTAATATTTATTATTATTCTTTAAGATAAAACGAACGGAATGAATTCCAAGTTAGATTGGTTAACAGTCTATTAAAAAGTAGCTCACCATATCTTTTTCGTTTACATTTAAAAAATCATGGACAGAAGATATAAGATTAATTTAATGAAGACAAGAATTTTTAAAATAAAAAAACCGGACATGCGAATTTGAATGCCCGGTTTTACTTATCGATCGTGTTCACTTATTGCTGGTTATTGTGGAGAACAATAGAAGGCTGGTTTTTTAGAGTCTCCTGATTTTTTTCTTCAGCAAAGTTTTCAGTTTTGTTATCATCTTTTGGTACCCCAGGTGTCATAAATGGTTCCATGCTATTTTTTTCTTCCGCATAGGATGTGGAATACTCTGATCCGTTCCAGCTAAAGGTTTTTCCCGACCCAAGCAATGAGCGTGCTTCTGTAAATGTCTCAGAAAATGACTTTATAGATTCTTCGTCTAGAGTTGATACTACCTCATTCCCTAAAAAGTCATCAGTTGAATTAACTTCTTTATCCCATTCATCCGGCTCTATTGTGTCTATTATGGAGACAGGATTATCTTTCACGAATTCCTGCTCCACTAATGAAAAATTATCCATTGTAGATTCTCCGGGGGAAGAAAGATTTTGGTAGACAACAGTTCCCATTACAAAGAATCCAAGTACAACGGTGAAGACAAGTGTTTTCCTGTTTTCGTTATCTTTTTGTTTCATAGTATGTTTTCCCTTCTGTTTTTTTGTGATCAACACCTGTCTTACAATAATAGATTAATTAAGTTCCGAATAATTTGAGGATAGTAAAACCGGAAAAGAAGGAATAAAAAAGAGACGCTTATTGTTGATGACAAACACCTACAGAAAGAATAATTCCATTGGTGGGGATAAGCGCCGCAAATTTTATTTCAATTTACAAATTATTAAACAGAAAGGGGCTGAAAATGATTTTTTTAATTCCCCATTATTCAGGCAAAACCCATAATCATGTCTGGAGATCTGGAAGATTCTGATAGAATTTTAACGATTCCGGGTTTGCTAAGGCATCCCGATTAGGTACGTCCTCTCCATGGATTATTTTTTTGACTGCAATTTCTACTTTTTTCCCATTGATTGTGTAAGGAATATCTGTGATTTTAATAATCTTTTTTGGGATATGTCTTGGTGAACATTCTGATCGAATGGTCTTTTTAATTTTTTGAATAAATTCATTATGGAGAGATATGTCTTCAGTTAATTTAACAAACAGAATAACTCGTTCATCATCTCCCCATTTTTGTCCGACAACAAGGCTGTCTGTAACTTCTGAAAAATTTTCTACTACGCGGTATATTTCTGCAGTACCTATACGAATTCCACCCGGGTTCAAAGTGGCATCACTTCTGCCAAATATTTTTATACCGCCCAAATTGTTTATCATAATGTAATCTCCATGATGCCACACACCGGGATAGGAGTTGAAATAAGCTTGTTGGTATTTTGTCCCATCAGGATCCTTCCAAAAATAAACCGGCATGGATGGAAAAGCTGAAGCACAGACCAGCTCTCCCTTTTTATTTATAACTGTGTTTCCATCTGAATCAAATGATTGGACATTCATTCCCAGCCCGCGACATTGTAATTCTCCTCGATGGACTGGAAGAATTGGATTCCCAAGAGCGAAACAGGAGATGATATCGGTCCCGCCAGAGATGGAGGAAAGCTGAACGTCTTCTTTAATATTTTCGTATACAAAATCGTAGTTCTCCTCAATTAATGGAGAACCTGTGGAAAGGATAGTTTTTAGTTCATTTAGCATATATTTTTCTTTTGGTTTTTCACCGATTGACTGACTTGACGCGATAAATTTAGCGCTGGTGCCAAAAACAGTTATTTTAAAATCTTGAGCCATTTTCCACATTGCTCCAGAATCAGGATGGAATGGAGATCCATCGTAGAGTACAATTGTGGCACCGATTGCAAGGGAGGAAACCAGCCAATTCCACATCATCCATCCACACGTTGTAAAGTAAATAATGGTATCATCTCTTGTGAGATCGGTATGCAGACATAATTCTTTCAAATGCTGAATTAACGTTCCGCCTGCCCCATGTACAATCGATTTTGGCAATCCTGTGGTTCCGGAGGAATACATTATATATAGAGGATGATCAAATGGAAGCTGTTCAAAATTAATTTCTGGTACTTTATCTGCAGGAAGAAAATCTTTATAATGGATGCCATTCTGAATTGAAGAAATATCTGCCTGCTGTCTGGTGTAAGGGACTATCACCACATTTTCAATGCTGGGTAGGGCCCTCAAAATTCCTTCCAGTTTGTCAAGGGAGTTAAATCTTTTTCCATTGTAAAAGTACCCATCTGCAGCAAACAGAACTTTCGGCTCAATTTGAGCGAATCGATCCAGAACACCCTTAATTCCAAAATCCGGGGAAGAGGAGCTCCAAATTGCTCCGATAGAAGCAGTAGCTAACATTGCTATTACGGCTTCAGGCATGTTTGGTATAAATCCGGCGACCCTGTCTCCTTTAACTACTCCCATGTTTCGCAATGCATACGCTGCTTTTTTCACTTCTTCGTTTAGGTCGTTGTAGGTAAGGATGCTGGGATTTTTATTTTCTCCCTTAAATATAATTGCCGGTTTAGAATCTTTAAATCGCAGTAGATTTTCAGCGTAATTTAACTGAGCACCGGTAAACCATTTAGCCCCCGGCATTTTAGAAGTATCATCAACAATTTCAGAATAAGGTGTTGAATATTTTACTTCACAAAATTTCCAAACTGATTCCCAAAACGAAGGGATATTTTGTATGGACCAGGAATATAAATCATCATAATTATTCAGGGAGAGATGGCGGGATAAGTTTACATACTTCATAAACTTGGTCATCTGTGATCGGTCAATTTGTTTCTGGGAGGGTGTCCAAACAGGATTATTCATAATAAGATTTCCCTAGGTGGTTACATAAAATAAGGATTTTTTTATTTTAAATTCTCTGAAAAAAATAGAGCAATTCATTGTTCAGAAATCTAATTAAATTCATTGATAACTATTTGAGAAAAAAATAATTAAATGAAAATTGCATTTCTTACAGCCGGGGGCATTGCTCCCTGTCTCTCTGCGTCCATTGGCGCACTGATCAAAAAATATAATGAGATTGTTCCAAATGCTGAGTTACTTGGATACCTGAATGGTTACCGGGGTCTTTTATTAGGGAACAGTATTGAAATTCCCCCAACCGTGAAAGAAAATCCTGATGTTTTATATCGGTTTGGCGGAAGCCCAATCGGGAACAGCCGAGTGAAATTAACTAATGTTGAGGATTGCAAAAAGCATGGTTATATAAAGGAAGGTAATATTCCGCTGGAGGTTGCAGCAAATCAATTGGTTCAGGATAAAGTGGATATATTGCACACCATAGGAGGTGATGACACCAATACTACCGCATCAGAATTGGCACAATATTTATCTCAAGCGGGTCATAAGCTCACTGTAGTAGGATTACCAAAGACCGTTGATAATGATATTTATCCCATCGTTCAAACGTTAGGTGCCTGGACTGCGGCGGAACAGGGAGCCATTTTTTTTGAGAATATTGCCAATGAAAATACCACCAGTACAAGGCAATTATTAATTCACGAGGTCATGGGCCGTCATTGCGGCTGGCTCACTGTCGCAACCGCTTATGCATACCGCAACCGGCTTGACACGAAAAAGTTTTTACCTGAATTTCTCATAGACAAAAATCGCTGGGATATTGACGCTGTTTATATTCCGGAACTGGAAATTGATTTTGAGCAGGAAGTGATCCGCCTGAAAAAGAGAATGGATGAAAAAGACGGAGTGAATATCTTTCTCAGTGAAGGAGCAGGAATTGGCACAATTGTGCACGAAATGGAAGCCAGGGGTGAAGCCGTACCGCGCGATGCCTTTGGGCATGTCCGTCTGGATGAAATAAATCCGGGGCAGTGGTTTGCGAAACAATTTGCAAAACGATTGGGTGCGGAGAAAACACTCGTACAGAAAAGCGGGTATTTTGCTCGCTCCGCAGCACCAAATGATAAAGACCTCGATCTGATCAAACGATCTGCTTTTCTGGCTGCTGAATATGCGCTAGAGGAAAAAAGCGGTGTTGTAGGAATGGATGAAGATAAAGACGGAGAGTTAACCTTGATTAATCTTTCGAGAATTAAAGGTGGTAAACCGTTTGATATTCATGTTCCCTGGTTTACGGATTTGCTGAACCACCTCGGACAACCAGTTGCGAGTTGATAAAGATTTCAAACGAATAAAAACAAATAAGTAAGGAAAAAATATGGACAGAACTCAATTAATTGAAACTGCTCAGGCAATCGTTACTAATGGCAAAGGAATTTTAGCAGCAGATGAGAGCACATCAACTATCGGGAAGCGATTTTCTTTGATTGGTACTGAAAGTTCAGAAGATAAACGGGCTGAATATAGGGGACTATTATTTACAACGGAGGGAATGGAGGAATTTATTAGTGGTGTCATTATGTTTGATGAGACACTTAGGCAGTCAACTTTAAATGGAGGAAAGTTATTTTCAAAACTACTTTTGGATAAGGGAGTGCTTCCTGGGATCAAGGTCGATACTGGTGCCAAACCATTGGCTGGACATGAGGGAGAAAAGGTAACAGAAGGGTTAGATGGATTGCGGGAACGTCTGGAAGAGTACTATGAACTTGGCGCCCGGTTTGCTAAGTGGCGTGCCGTTATTACTATTGGAGATGGAATTCCAACTCGTGCATGCCTTGAGTCTAATGCACATGCTCTTGCCCGCTATGCAGCCCTTTGCCAGGAGACTGGAATTGTCCCCATCGTTGAACCGGAAGTGCTCATGGATGGCAAACATGCCCTCGACCGATGTTTTGAAGAAACGGAAGAAACTCTTACCATTGTTTTTCATGAATTATTTAAACAGGGGGTAATGTTAGAGGGAATGATCCTAAAACCGAACATGGTCATCTCCGCACTGGACTGCTCCGAACAGGCATCTGTAGAAGAAGTGGCGGAAGCGACCGTTGAGTGCTTCCTGCGGGTTGTCCCCTCTGCTGTTCCGGGGATCTGTTTTCTCTCCGGCGGGCAAAGTGATCTGGTTGCTACCCAGCATCTTAATGCAATGAATTCCATGAAAGATGCCCTGCCCTGGAAACTGAGTTTTTCCTATGGACGCGCCCTCCAAACGGCTGCTCTGAATGCCTGGGGCGGGAAGTCAGAAAATATCCCTGAAGCGCAAAAAGCATTTTACCACCGGGCACAATGCAACGGCGCCGCAGCATTTGGGCAGTATAGTAATGAAATGGAAAATCAGGTCTAAAGTAAAGACACTAATTACTTACAACAAGAGTAACCGTATTTACTCTTCTTTAGTCATCCAGAATTGAAATAGATCCTAAATGAGAGTGGCATTGTAATACCGGGAATCCCCGATGATTTTTTCTCCTATCCATGCTGTTCCATATGATATTGTGATAGCCCGCCGGATGCAGGTTATTTATTAAATCTCCAACTTTTTGTTCCACGATGTTATGTGTACTGATTATCACGAAAGATTCTTTCGGAATCTCATAACTGATGGATGTTACCGAGTTAAACGGGCTTGGATAATTTTAGTACAATACCTGTTGGATGTTTTGGTTTAGAATTTTAAATAAAGATTAATCATGGCTACAGAGTTTGATACAAATAATTCTCAAGAATGGGAATATATATATATTGAGGGCGACACAAGTTGGGACCTGGGTAGGCCTACACCTGTTTTTGTAGATATTGCAAAAAACTATAAGCCAGCAAACATATGCATACTTGGTTGTGGGCACGGATATGATGCGATTATGTTTAGTGAAAGAGGGTTCAATGTAACAGCAGTGGACTTTGCTCCCTCCCCGATAAACTTTATTAATAAGAAAGCTTTAGATTTATCTCTAAGCATAAATACGATTCAAGAAAACATATTTTCACTTACTCCAGAGTATAACAATCAGTTTGACTATATTCTTGAGCAGACCTGTTTCTGCGCAATTAATCCTGATAATAGAAAAAAATACCATAACCTTGTTTCTAATTTATTAAAGCCAGGTGGATTAATTATTGGACTGTGGTACCCTCTTGATAAAAAGCTAAGCGATGGAGGACCAGCTTTTGGGGTATCAGAGAATGAAATAAAAATGTTATTCAATCATGGATGGGAAATTTTGGAAGAAAGATTCCCAGAAAATTCGGTGGAAGCCAGAGCAGGAAGAGAAAAATTAATTATCTTTAAAAGAGTATAACCCCAAAAATTATTTTAGAGCATATCCTACCCAGATTTCGGCTTATTTTTGAGTATATTTTCTATTCTACTCATGATACTCTCAGTTAGCAGATCTATATATTGGACAGATTTAAGATTTTCATCTAATTGTTTTGTATTGGTCGCACCTAGTATTACGGTGCTTACATTTTTATTTTTCAAGCACCAGGCTAGGCTAAGCTGCGCCAGTGAGACTCCAAGTTTATCAGCGACTTTGACTAGTCTTTTTACTTTGTTTAATCTATCTGCACCCTCTTTTGATTCCAGCTTATCGCGTAAAAACTTATAATCCGGGAGGCTCATTCTTGAGCCCTTTGGCACGCCACTGTTGTACTTACCAGTTAGCACTCCGGATGCTAGTGGTGACCATATCGTGATTCCCATTCCCTCAGAATCAAAAAGTCCAAGGTACTCCTTCTCCATCTTCGAACGGTTAAACATATTATATTCAGGCTGCTCCATCGATGGTGGAGTAAGCCCATATTTATAGGCAGCAAGATAAGCCTCTCTAATCCTGTCTGCGGGCCACTCCGATGTACCCCAGTAAAGAATTTTTCCCTGTTTGACTAAAACATCCATCGCGCGTATAGTCTCTTCAACCGGAGTGTGAAAGTCCGGGCGATGACAGAAAAAAAGATCTAAATAATCGAGCTTGAGTCTTTTTAACGCCGCATCACAACCATCTCTTATGTGTTTCGCATTCAGCCCTCGCTGCGTGACTAATTGACCACCCCAGAATACTTTACTAGATACAATGTATGTATCTCTTTTTAGTCCTAAACTTTTTATTACATCTCCCATAATCTTTTCAGACTCTCCTGAGGCATAAGCCTCAGCATTATCAAAAAAGTTTATTCCAGCATCATAGGCATATTTCATTGTTTTCTTAGCTTTTTCCTTATCGAGCTGAAAAGAGAATGTTACCCAGGAGCCATACGAGAGCTCACTAACCCTCAAACCGGACTTTCCTAATCTTCTATAATTCATATTTCTACTTTAATAAAATCATTTTTTTCGTTTGTGAAAAAATACCCGCGTTTATCTTGTAAAGATACAAACCTGCGCTTACGGTATTATCTCGACTATCTGTTCCATTCCAATGAACAGTTTTTTTCCCTGAACTCTGGAATGAGTTTACAAGGGTTTTTACTAGTTTCCCTCTCATATCATACACTGAAATATTTACGATCTCTTTCTCTGGCACTGTATAACGAAGGGTGGTTACAGGATTAAATGGATTTGGAAAATTCTGTTCCGGCGCTAACCTAGTAGGAATCTGGTCTATATTCTCATCTGTCGTAAGCGGACTAGAAGAAAATTGAAAATTTTGACGCTCATCATTGCGTTTGATATAAAGACTTCCTCTATCGTGCCAAAAAGATCATGGGTAGCACTAATAATATAAAGTTGACCCTGGTCTAAGTCTGTTAACATATACATCTGGGAAGCACTGACAGACCCCTCTAAAACAGTCATACCGCCAGAAACCCTGTTAGAAAGTTTTTAATCAAAGACTATTATTTTTCCCAAGTTGAAAAAGGATTTTTCAGCAACATCATATTGTAGTACTTTACCTGTCCGGTCACTTCTTC
>DPYO01000008.1:15463-20065 GCA_003535775.1 Fidelibacterota bacterium
CTTCGGCTACAATAAGTCCATCATTAACACCGTGAAATTCGTCAATTTCCCAGGTTATACCTTCATAGTCGTATTTATATCGTGTCTTCTCAATAAGAGGTTGATCACATAATGAGAGTAAATGATCTGCATCCGAAACCGGAATTTCTGTCTCAAATTCATAGCGGCTCATGCCGCTGGAATCGCCGAGACCTTTGATTGTGAGGACACCCCTCCTTGAACCATCTTTTTTAACTGTACGTATCCGAACCGCTCGTTCTTTTTCCGGCTGAAGATAACCTTGACGTATGGTGGAACCACTCATGTCTTCCGGTAAGGAAGAAACCAAAAACTTACATTCAATTTCTTTGCCCATTATAATTCCTTTCTAATTTTCCAGTGGTTTATCAATCCATCCAATAACGCGTTTAATGGCCTGGAGGTAATTAATATTTTCCACATCATCAAGGCCTACATCAATCACAGTTTTTTTAATATCGTCTAACTCTGTGGATTCGGAATTAATTGTTATAACTTTTGCGCCGTTAATCAGAATATTTCCCACTTCACAAATGGTGTCATTTACCATGTAACCAAACCGTTCTTTCACTACACTGACAGCTTGTAAATCAAGATGTTTCTTAACCATAGCCAGAAATTCATCCATGGTGTATTCTGTTTTTTCAAAATCGGGCCTCTCAGCTTGAAATGCAGGAAAGATATCACTTTTTAGAAAATTAACGGACATGGGAAATTCTATTTTCATCAGTGGATTCCATTGTTCCAATCCGTCAACAGTTTGGACGTATGTTTTAATATCCATTTTCCCGTCACGGATTTTAGTATTGTTAATATCATTGGTACGTGACATGATATAGGATTCCTGGGAATGACGAACCCGGAGTTTTTCCGGAATAGGAATAGATAATCTTGCCATTCGTTCGGCCTGCTTATTAAAATCCTGCCCAAAGGATCGAAATTCAAATCTGGGTTTGGATATTTCACCTACTTTTAGCTTTTCTTTCTCCATTTTATCTCCTAATGTGCATAATTAAGTGTGTTTATTAATAATCAGTAAATCACTAGAATTACATAATTGTATTATTGAAATGTAAACCACATTAATACACTAATTAATAATGAGTAATCCGAAAAGATAAATATGACTGGATTTATTTAAAAATCTTTTTCTGAAAAATGATATAAAAGCATACCTGAAATAATTAATCCCGGATAAAACGGTTCTATTCCCATTGGATAATGTCCGGAAAAATGTCCATAAAAAAACCAAAATATCGCAATAATAACCGGTAATATCATCGTAAGAATTATTTTACCATCGTTTAATTTGGTTTGGGTAAATGTCATTAAAAATGGCAGGAGGATTCCTGGTACAATAATGGATCCAATAACATACCAGAGTTGTATGACAGAAGGAATACTTAAGGCTAATAACACTGCAATAATAGCCATAACAACCAACCCTTTGCGAATATATCTAGTTTCATCCTTCCCGTATTCATCTTTTTGCTGAACCCTTAATAGAATATCCCTGCCAAAAGTAATGGCAGAAATAAGTCCATTGGAATCGATGGTGGACATGATGGTAGAGAATAATCCTATCAGAAATATACCGTACACAAATGGCGGAAGAATGTGCGCAGCTAATTCTGGGTACGCCATGGCAGCAGTTTGATTTGGGAGAATTGCCACAGCATATAATCCGGTGGAAATGGTCAGGAAGTCAAAAACAAACCAGAACCCGATAGAAATCAATATTCCTTTTTGTGCCGTTTCCGGTGATTTCGCAGCAGCTGTTCTCTGGTAAAAGCCCGGGTCAATAAATGTCCATAATGCAATAAAAAACCAGACTAGGATGTATTGGATGGAATTTCCCCCAGTGGGATCAAAATAGTGTTCCGGTAATTCTGTAAATAATTTTTTTGGGGGACCAAAATAATTCCAGGAAAAAACCAGCAGGAACACAAATCCGGTAAACATAAAAATAAATTGCAGTATATCGGTTCTGATGACTGATCGAAATCCACCATACCAGATGTAGATCAAACTGACAATTGTTGAAAAGAGGATTGCAGGAAGAAGATTCCAGCCCAGCGTATGCTGAAGTAAAATCCCAAAACTTAAAATATATGGAGCCGGGGATGCCAGGAACAAAATCAGTACAGCGCTGAATATTCCCGCATTGTGTCCGAAATGTTTACGAAAATGATCCGGAATAGAATGATGGGGAAGATTCCTGATTTTTGGCGCCAGGAATATTGCAAAGAGCAAGCCAAACACATAATAAGGAAAAGCAAAGATAAACCAGGTCTGGATTCCATAATGATAAGTATTTTCTCCAACACCTAAAATTCCGCCGTACCAGGTAGCAACCAGGGTTGCTATAAATCCGGGCAGGCTCAGCTTACGGCCTGCTAAAATAAAATCCGAATCATTTCCCTTTTTTGATGATTTATAAAACCCCAATCCCAACAGAAGAATGAAATATCCTCCAATGGCAAACCAATCTAAATAATGCACAGGAGTCTCAGTTTAAATGATTGATGAATAACCAGATTGGCTCTGTTGATTTTATAGTAAATATTTCACCGATAGCTTCGTTACTGATCCCATTACATGCCGGCGGGAAGGATTTGTTTTTCAATTCATATTTTAACCCGACAGTTGAAATTGATTGAATGTTTTCAATTGCAACAATGGAGATTTGTTGTCCTATCAAAGATGAAAATGTTCTTTTACCCTTGAAGCTGTGAATTACAGCGTAATTTGTTACAAATTTCATTTTTAATTTTTGGGAGAATTCATCTAAAACATGCAGATTACCTAAACTGTGATCTTCCCGTTTCCCCATAGTCCCCAGAACAGTCACATCGTTCAAATTATTTGCAATGCACCAATCCAGTGTTTTTTGAAGATCTGTTCTGTTTTGATTTGGAGAAGAAATCCATGCACCCTTGAAATCATCTTTTCTGAGTTTTGTGGAATCCATATCACCAATGATGGCATTAGGTGTGAGATTATATGAAATGAGTTGATCTGCACCGCTATCAGCGCAAATAATTGTTCCTGCATTTTTCAAATGGTTTAACGGAATTTGGTGAGCGGGAAACTCTCCATTACCTACGATCACAACAGGATTCTTTCCAGTAAATAATTTATTCATATTGGACGAAAATAAACTAAATAATTCCAGTGATTAATTTAATCAAGTTACATAAAGATGAATCTACTTAATTTCAACTCTCTTTTAAATTTTTACTATTCAAAATATGAAAAACTGGATTATAAATCAATCGCTTGATCATCCTGGGCGGACTGTATTAATCAGCCTGATCTTAACCTTTATCTTGGGATCCGGGTTGCGTTTTTTCAAAGTTGAAGATGATATGATGAAACTTTTACCGCAAAATATGGAATCCAGGAAAACCTGGGATAAAGTGAAAGAAGAATTTGGAAATACTGAAATGATTTTTATCGCCTTTGGCAAGTCGGGCGAATCGATTTATGAACAAACTACTCTTACTTCACTTTGGGATTTTACTGCCGCTTTGGAAGCTATCCCTGATGTTGAGGAGGTTATTTCCATGGCAAGCATGAATCGAATGGATAGTGAAGATGGATTTCTGGAAATAAATGAATTGCTGCCAAACAGAGAGCTGAACGTAATTCAATTGGAGGAAATAAAGACGTACTTGGATAACCATCCAAATGTGAAAAACCGGGTTATTGGTCAGCATGGAGATTTTCTGAATGTGATTGTCCATCCGATTGATGGTGCGCCCAATGATATTTTAGCTGGAAAACTGTTGGATGAAGCTGATATATATTTAGGAGCGTATGAAACTCATTTCGGCGGTGCTCCGTATCTCACAGGAGTTATTTCTGAATTAATCCGAAACGATGTGATGATGCTTGTAAGGGCGGGAATGGTTGTTATGGTCCTCATTTTGTTATTAAACCTTCGAAGTGTCCCGGCTGTGGGAATGGTTTTATCCGTCATCTTTTTATCATTATTTGCCATGACCGGGAGCATGGGCTGGATTCGAGGATTAACCGGATCGGATAAATTTTTGTTCACCCTTATGAATACATCCATGCCGATTATTTTGTTAACTATTGCAAACTCTGATGGCGTTCACGTTCTGGCAAAATTTTTCAAGAAATTCAGGCAGACAGGAGATAAAAGAGAAGCTGTCCAGAAAACCATGGATGCTTTGATGCTACCAATTTTTCTTACGAGCTTGACAACTGCAATAGCATTTCTCTCCTTGATATTTGCCCCCATCGAAGTGATGACAGGTTATGGAGTTTCTATTGCTATTGGTATCACCTGGGCCTGGATTCTTTCGTCCTTAATGTTGCCATCATTAATAATGATGAAATCCTGGAATATTAGCTCCAGAGCATTGACTTCCACCAGTATTCTGGAACGGTTTGCAAACACGATTGGAAAGGTGGTCTTGCAGGCCCCCAGGAAGGTTTTAATGTCTGGCTTGACAATAGTTGTGGTGGGACTTGCAGGTATTTTCTGGCTAAATGTGGAAGTGAATATTCAATCATTTTTCAAGAAAGGAACAAAAATACGGGAAAGTCTGGAGTTTT
>DPYO01000088.1:0-759 GCA_003535775.1 Fidelibacterota bacterium
AAGCGCAGCATCAAATGCCGGCGGCGGCGGCGCAGGCGGTGCATAAGTATCTATTCCTTCATCATATCCATCTGTTGCATCAGGATTAAATCCAAATATCAGGTCATATCCACTGATACCACCTGCAACATTCAGCGTTGCAGAAAAATCCTGCCCCACAGCAATTGCGGAAATCGTGAGACATAAGAACAAGCCCGAAGTGAAATATTTTGTTAATTTTTCCATTTTTTTCCTTTGGTTTATTGTTATTAAAAACAGTTTAGCAGACCATGTTTCATACGTCTGCAAACTTAACCTTACTTATAATATTATATTTGGATCCTCATAGATGAATAAACACAAAGACATCCATCCTATTTATTTTCGATCTGTAAGTTTAAGCATTGACACAGTTAAATTCCAGAAAATAATCTATGCTGAAAAGAATTTTTCAATTTAAGTCACATTACGAATAACATGTTGAGCCTGGCTTATTTTTTTCAGGATATCCAATAATGATACAGTTTGTTTTTCTAGAGGAATTATTTTGTAGTTTTAAGTTGAAGGGGATTGTGGATAAGTTACTTTTGAAAATATAATCTAAATCAGAGGAATTTATATGGATAAGAAAAAACGGCTTGTAATGAAAAAGTATAGAAAGAACAAAGCGAGATTGAAGAGGAAAAGACAGGAACTTGCAGTTAAGTTTGTAAAAACAACAGACAGCCCACAGGTGGTAGAAGAAAAATTGGTTCCAGAAAAAGAAACGAAGAAAGCAAA
>DPYO01000088.1:1139-3157 GCA_003535775.1 Fidelibacterota bacterium
CCAAAGACAAAAGCTGCATCAAAAACGAAATCCAGCGCGAAAAAGAAAGAACAATGATAAAGAGTTCAAATGGGTAAAAAAATCACCATTACAAAAAAAACTGATACTGAGCTTGAGGATATTGGGGTCCGGAATTGGCCTATATGGTCTTGTGAAGCGTCAGATTTCCCCTGGGAATACTCTGATCAGGAGACGTGTTTTCTTCTGGATGGAGATGTGGAGGTTACTACTGATGAAGAGATAGTCAGGTTCGGTGCTGGAGATTTTGTTGTATTTCCCAAAGGATTGAAATGTCAGTGGAAAGTGATGAAACCTGTCCGAAAACATTATAATTTTGGTTAGTATATGCCGGAAAAAAAAGAGGTGTCCATGCCAAAACTGGATTGGAGATTTCTCATTCTGACTGGGGTGATATTTTTTGGAATTGGAATTGGAGTCTTCATATATGGTGTGCAGTTAAGAGCTGGAGAAGAAAATTTCAGCCATTATTGGGTATTGGCGGCTATCCTGGTCTGGGGAGGTGCCAATCAGGTTCAAAAAGGAATCCAAAGAAAAGAAGTTGTTAAGAAAAAACCTTCTTAAGGCTGTTTCGCATCTAATAATTCAAAATAGTTTTATTCATTCAATTTACTGATCTTTCACATGAGAGAATCAGTATATAATTATCTCAATACGTTTGAGCCATTCGATATGTTCGGATTGGAACATATCATAGCGCTAATTGCGGCTCTTGCATTTATTATAGTGCTTCCCCTGTATGCTAAACGTAATCTGAATGAACAGGTCCAGCATAGATTGGGAATGGTCATCGGCTGGCTGGTGTTTGGAAATTACATCGTTTGGGTAGGATTGGAAGCTATCGCCGGTACATTTGATATAAAGCAACATTTGCCCGTACATCTATGCCGTTTTACTAATTTAGCCATACCCTTGGTCATGGTTTGGCGCAGTTATTTGGCCTATGAGATCTTATTTTTCTGGGGATTGTCAGCAATGCTGCAAGCTTCATTTTCTCCGGATATAGCTGCGGGCTTCCCCCATTTTCATTATTTCCGTTTTTGGATGGGTCATCAAGGCGTGATTCTTGCTTTAATCTATGCTACTGTTGTTTATAGAATTCGTCCAACATTTAAAAGCCTCATCAAATCTTTTATTGCGTTAAATATTTTTTTAATTTTTGCTGCTATTGTGAATATGTTAGTAGACGCAAATTATTTCTGGATTTGCGGCAAACCGGTGAATCATATCGGGGAACGCATCCCAACTCTTCTGGATTATCTGGGTCCCTGGCCGTGGTATATTCTCACTGCTGAATTTGTAGCATTAGCTCATTTTCTATTAGCTTACAGCCCTTTTTATTTTATGAATAAACGAAATCGGCTCAAAAAATAATCGAACCTGCTAAAAAAATTCTGAAAATAGATATTGATACACTTCCCAAAGGTGTAGATCTACTTCGCAATCCCATCTTAAACAAAGGGACTGCCTTTACATCTAAGGAAAGACAAAAATTGGGCTTAGAAGGCCTCCTTCCGCCTCATATCCTTACTCAGGACGAACAGAAGATGAAAGCATTGTCTACTGTAAGAGGGAAAGAGTCTGATTTGGAGAAATATATTTATCTTTTATCACTTCAGGACCGGAATGAAACTCTTTTTTACCGGCTGGTTATTGATGAAATTGAAGAATTGATGCCTTTGATCTATACACCCACTGTGGGTTTAGCTTGTCAGGAATATGGGCATATTTACAGACGCTCAAGGGGAATATATATATCCAAGAATGATAAAGGATCTATAAAAAATCTTCTCTCAAATTGGCCCTATAGGAAGGTGGATATTATTGTCGTCACAGATGGTGAACGCATTTTAGGGTTGGGAGACCTTGGTGCGGATGGCATGGGAATCCCCGTTGGAAAATTGTCACTTTATTCCGCTTGTGCAGGTATCGATCCGGCAAAAACATTACCCATTACACTGGACGTTGGAACAAATAATGAAGAACTTTTAGCTGATCCA
>DPYO01000088.1:3552-4601 GCA_003535775.1 Fidelibacterota bacterium
AGCTACTGAAGTTTTTCCCAATGTTTTGGTTCAATTCGAAGACTTTGCAAACCAAAATGCATCTCGTTTGCTTGAGAAATACCGTAATGATTACTGCACCTTCAATGATGATATCCAGGGCACCGGTGGTGTTACATTGGCCGGATTATTTTCAGCAATGCGTGTTTTGAAAGAACCTTTGGAAAAACAAAAAATCCTGTTTTACGGTGCCGGTTCAGCAGCCTATGGTGTAGCTGAACTCATTCTTCAGAAAATAATGCAATCTGGAATAAGCATGGAAGATGCCCGTCAAAGAATATATTTTTTTGACTCCAGGGGTTTGGTGGTCAAAGGAAGGGGTCATCTTAATGATCAGAAAAAGCTCTATGCTCATGACATGGTAGAAGAAACTCGTTTACGGGGAGTCATAGAAAAACAAAAGCCAACTATTTTGATTGGAGTGTCAGGTCAGACAGGCGCTTTTAATAAATCAATAGTAAGAAAAATGGGCGAAATAAACGAACACCCGATCATTTTTGCATTATCCAATCCCACCTCTAAATCTGAATGCACTGCTGAACAGGTATATTCGTGGACGGGTGGCAGAGCCATTTTCGCAAGCGGCAGTCCTTTTGATCCTGTGACGTTGGGTAAAAAAACGTTTTACCCCGGGCAGAGTAATAATGCATATATTTTTCCGGGTGTAGGTTTGGGCGTGGTCGTTTCCAAAGCAACCCATGTAGTGGACGAAATGTTTATTACTGCTGCGGAAACTCTTGCAAATATGGTTACTGAAGAAGACTTAGATACAGGAAGATTGTTTCCATCTTTATCGAAAATTAGGAGTATATCTTTAAAAATAGCTGTGAATGTAGCTAAAGTTGCATTTGACAAAGGACTTGCGCAAGTGCCTCATCCAGAAGATTTGGAAGAGTGCATTACTGGATATATGTTTAAGCCAGAATATAAAACCTACGTTTAATTTTTCAGATTTTCATTCTGAATCTTATTCTTATTTCATCACTCCAATACAGTACTTGCCAGTATTATTAGAAAAATTAAACTAAGGT
>DPYO01000217.1:0-1536 GCA_003535775.1 Fidelibacterota bacterium
AGGTCTGTATGCCTGTATGGAGATTTCTTCAAACGGTCCTTGGAAAGATGTAACAAAACTGATAATTAATTCACCAGGTTTTGTGCTGAATTCAGGGTGGGGCCGAACGGCATAGGTTTCAATACATGTTTTTAATGGACAAACCACTAAGGGGTTTTTATAAATAACGATGGGTTCTGACCAAGGGCCCTTAAGATCCTTGGCCATAGTAAGCAAGATATTTTGATCAAGTGCAGTATATGTTGTGGTAATAAAAATGTCCCACTCCTTTATGTATTGAATATTGGATTCTGTATTCCCCGGTGAAAAAAGAAACTTCAGATTTTCCTTCAAATTACTCCACTTACTAACACCATCAATTTCTATAAAATATTCTAATTGGTCTGCTTTTTTAAAGTGAATAAAGTCTTCCTTTGAAATTCTCGAAAGGATCGACTTTTTCAGTCCATCAATTTGAGTATAACCCATAAAATAGATCATATCGGAATTCAGATAAAAAGCAGAATGAAATTGTTGCTGAAAACTATCTCCTTCCCAAGGAAGTGTCCCAAAATCATAATATTTTTTATTCCAATTTGTTGGGTTGTCATGTGGATTATCAATTTGGATAAAGACGGTACCTACCATGGACCAAAATCCAGGTCCATCAATACTCATTGACTGACAGAATATGAAAAGACTATTATTTAAATAAAACCCATTGGTTGGCCAAAGAAAAGATCCTGGCATTTCTTTGTAGGGTGGAAAAAAGGCACGAGTTGGTTCGTTTTCACCGATATGAAAGGTGAATTGCTCAGATTCTGGTTTAGTCAGATCTTGAATTGCGATACAATTATTAATATGAATTCCATCACTTATTTGATTACCATTTTTATATTCACCAATGAAGGAATCTCCGAAAAGCCAAACTATTTTACCCCTGTCAATTGAAATTGAATGTCCTACGTCGCCAGCCAGCCAACCTTTTTCTTGGGGTTGTAACCATTGGTTTTTTTCATCATCTATTACTACAGATTCGATATAATATTTTCCCAAGATTCCACCATGGATTAAAAGTGGTATTAAAGCTAGAAAAAGGGAAATTGGTTTTTTAATCAATCTCATTTATTATTCATTTTAAATAAAGAACCTTTTTTGAAGTTGATGAATGATTGATACTGGCCTTTATAAAATAAATACCGGAACTGGTATACCGTGTGATATCATCTTTTCCATCCCAATAAAAATGATAATATCCCGGATTTATCAACCCTTTATGAACTTTGGATATAAATCGACCATTTACATCATAGATAGAAATATCTAGAACTCCTCGATCTACAATATCTAATTCTAAATTAATTCTCGGATTGAAAGGATTCGGATAAGTTCTTGAAATTGAAATTTTGGATGGCAGTCGAAATTCTTGAGTCACCTCTGAAAAACTCGTATCTAATTCACTAATCGGTATAGAGATAAACCTTGGTCTATAAAGTCCGGCATCTGAGAAATGATCAGAAAATTCATAACTGTTTACATTATAACTAATGAGTAATT
>DPYO01000217.1:1936-2421 GCA_003535775.1 Fidelibacterota bacterium
GATTCTGGAGTAGACCAAACTTTATTGAAGAACCCAAACGGGCCAATAACACTGCTTCCTAACCTATAGGCTACCTCCTCGCCAACTCCATTCAATTGGAAAACAGCAATGTAAAGATCTTGCGAAATCTGGGACACACTAAATTCCTGGGAAATGTTTTGAGTTATGGAATAACTGTCAGAAATATCAGGAGACCATGCATTGCCATCCCAATACTCCCAAAATAAATAGTTATCAATATATTCTTCGGGAACTCTGCTCACTGTCATTTCTTTTGATCCAATCCCATCCTTTACACCATAAAAATAGATATATCCATCGGGGTCAGGGTTTCCAGATTCTGCCAATTTTGATAATATCGCTTGACCATACACGACACTCCAACCTTCAGGATCTTCGTAAAATAGGGGTGTATCCACCTCTTCGAGGTTGGATATTTCATAATTTTCCGTAAGGTCAAAGGAAATGAGAGAAACTCCTGCAAT
>DPYO01000217.1:2829-3076 GCA_003535775.1 Fidelibacterota bacterium
TCCATCCATCAACCAGTACCAGTCCCCCTCTTGACTGTTTTCAGTACTAGGAATAAATACGGTAGTGGGATTCTCCTCTGTGTCATAATGGTAATAAAAATCAATATTTTCATTAATGGGTGTATTTCCGTCCATAACTGCATAGGTATTGTTTATAAGGTGGGTTGGCGGAAGTCTTTCTCCTGTAGTAGAATCAACGCTTCCTATAAATGTATCGCTAAAGACAAATAATGTTTTATTATTAAGT
>DPYO01000202.1 GCA_003535775.1 Fidelibacterota bacterium
CTGTTGAAGTAAGAAATTGATTCCTCTGGGTAAATTGAAGAGATGAAAATAAGCCCCGCTCTTTATCAATAACTGTAACTGTAATTGATTACTTCATCAACACCATCTTCTTAACTGCCCTGAAATCATCAGCCTGTATTGTGTAAATGTACACACCGCTTGATACAGCTTTTCCACTCACATCCGTACTGTTCCACATGATATTGTGATAGCCCGCCGGATGCAGGTTACTTACTAAGTCTGTAACTTTTTGCCCCACGAGATTATATACACTGATTGTCACGAAAGATTCTTTCGGAATCTCATAATTGATTGACGTTACCGGGTTGAATGGATTTGGATAATTCTGTGAAACAGAATAAGTTAATGGAACTTCCTGGACCTTGTTCAAGGTAAATCCGTCGATATCTCCATTCACTACAATCTCTCCAGAACCTGACAATCTGTACTCTTCATTATCTGCCAAAATCCAGTCAGTATCATCCTTAATGTCATAGGTAATCACGATCTGGTCAGAGTTATTCATTATTTCAATAGTGCCTAAATTTTCAGCAACTTTCATGTTATCAGCAAACCGCACATCAAACGCACCTTTCGGAGGTTTGGGAGGAATTTCATAATTCTGCAACTCATTTTCAGGTATGGTAATTCCAAAGTAGAGGGGCATACCGTTGAACCTGATGAGATTGGCGTCTGCAGTACGGTCAACAAAAGGTTTGATCCGTGCGGTGCTACCGCTGTTTAGAGTAACCTGTCCATCCGCAGAAGCGTTGATCCAATATCCTTTTCCTGGTTGTAGGGTTGAGGTTGGCTGATAAGCTCCCTCAAAACCATATATGGACCCTGAAATAATAATTCCTTCAGGGTCATCAATGGAAGATGACTCAAAGGAAGAAGAGAGGCTTCCCATGAGATTCCATCCTTCAGACAGGGAAATAGTGGACTGGTCAACGGGATTCCCGCTTACATCGGTAGAGCCTTCCACATCAAAGAAAAGCCAGTATCCATCACCGTTTTCAAGTACAGTTTCAGACACGTAAGTTCCAAAAAAGCCGTAGAGAGTACCGGGGACGGCATCTGGATAAATAGAAGAATATGTTGCATCAAATACTGCCACAGGCAGGCTTACCAGGTTCCAGCCTTCCAGGTAATTTACCGTTGTACTAAATGCAGTACCTGAACAAATATTATCTGGATCCCATTCTTCAACGAACAATGGTGGGTCCTTTTTCCATTCATCTAAAAGGAATGTGTAATCAGTCCAGGAACAACCCTGTTCAACCTCCTGGTGAAAATACCGCGCTCGGGAACGACCAAAGCCGAAACCACCGCCTTCTTGCATTAAGCCTGTTTCTGAATTCTCAAATTCCCAGGCGTAGATCATATGCCATGGAACCGGACCATTGAATGGAACAGAAACTGAATAAGTGCCATCTCCATTATCTGTTGAAGGATGATGAGACCCGTCTGGTCCATGAGGTATTCCTACTATGAAGTGCATCCACCTGTCTTTGAGGTTAATACTTACAGGATCACCAGGGACAAATCCATCGTCTACAGCATTAGTCATATCTACGGTAAACGTAAGAGTGACTGTCTCTCCCTCTGGTACCACAGCACCAACAGGGAGGTCGTAATATCCCGCAATGGATAACTGTTGGACACTTCCATTATTCATGGTCATGGTAAATGTACGGTTGCCGCCACCGTACTGGGGAGAATCTTCCCATCCAGAATTATCCCACCCACCAGGAAGTGGACCATAAATACCTTCAAGATGAGTTATGGATTGTTCACTATGTTGTACATAAAATTTATATTCAACAGTTGCTCCCTGATAATTGGGTACAGAAACCGGAAGAGTGTATCTATTTGTGCCGGGTTCCCTCACCATGAGACTTATATCAGGGTTTGCATCACTCCAACCATTAAACCCGCCTCTAACCTGCATATTGTCTCCCCGCTCAACACTGAAAAGGGGCATCCCCGTAGATCCTGGTTCATCCAGCCATTCTGTCATATCAACGGAAAAAATGATGGTGTTTGTTATAATTTCACCAAGGTACGGAACTGTAAATGAAAGGTCCCCAGTCACAGAACCGTCTGCTAAAATTTCGACTGTTGGATTTACAAATGCTGGGAAATCCGCGTAGGCAGGTAGCCAATCGCCATCACCCGGGTCACAGGATTGCGGTGTACAGGAAACTGCTCCCCATTCGTAGGAAGCAGGCCCCAATAGTTCTGTAGTAAATGACCAGTTTCCTTCTCCATCATTGGTCATAGGTTCCATAGTCCAGCCATTAAATTGTGCTTTCATTCTAACATCATCATAAACATTGTTTTCAATAACACAGGTTAAGGTAACCTCAGCGCTAATTGTCTCCTCATCGGAAGG
Organism: Fidelibacterota bacterium; assembly: GCA_003535775.1. GTDB lineage: Bacteria > Fidelibacterota > Marinisomatia > Marinisomatales > UBA8229 > UBA8229. Next base: position 2,396 of record DPYO01000202.1, read on the forward strand.
CGGTTCGTTGTTGAAGTAAACCCATGCCAAGGTTGTATCTCCTGAAACAGTTGCGGTTCTGTCACTGGTAGTTTCCCATCCATCTAGGCCATGTTGAAATTTGTATGAAACAAAAGCAGCTCCTTCAAATGAGTATTGGCCCGACCAGAAATCTGAATCTTCGTCTTCCTGGGTAAGGGGTTCACCGATCCAGTCATTCATGGAACCTGCGATGTGCATAGGGTCACCGCTGTAGCCAAGAATCCCTGCTGTGCTAACACGAAACCATACATCCAGCGAGTCCGTTGCAGTAAATGGAGCTTCGATTGCATTATAATAATCCAGAGGTAAATTTAAATCAGACAATCCATCAACAAGGAGCGAACGATTGTCCAATGATTCCCAGTGGTCACCAAACTCGTCCAACAAAATATATTTATACTCATAATTCCCAGGTTCAACTTGTGTTGGGCTTGCAAGAGACCAATAATCCCCGCCTGTATTTCCCAATTGCCAATCATTTCCTGCCCAATCATTAAAACTTCCACGAATGATAATCACAGTAGTGTCGGTGTATCCTGGAGCAGTTGATGTATTCAAATTAAATGTGACAAAAACCGAATCTCCTCCCACATCCACATAATCATCAAAGTACACCGGGTCAAGAACGGTGTCCACTTCAGGAATAGTAATATTTCTTTGAACACTTTCATCCATCCCCCATGCATTCCCATTAATAAATTTGTAGTCGTGAGATTCACCAGGAGTAAGAGTGAACGTAGTGGCATATATATTATCTCCGAGCAAGACACATTCACTTGCGCTTGGATTCCATCCCTGGAAGCTGCCTGCAATATGGACTCCAAGTTCTGAAACGTCCTGATAGGTCATATCCACTTGAAATGTGATGACTACGTCATTGCTGGCGGGAGTTTCTAATGCACCCTCATCAATCCATTGTGCAATCAGATTTATCTGTCCAGCGGAAAGGTCTGGATTGTTTCCCGGAGGCATGGAACCATCATCCACTCTTTGCCATAAATAACTGTTAGCATGGTCTCCTGGTTCAACAACAGCACCGCTGTTTCCACCAGTCATTGCATTTTCATAATTAGACAGATTCAACCCGCCAGAAGAGTTCCCTAAATGACAATTTCCACAGTTATTGTTAAAAATTGGCTGAATTTCTGTGTTAAAGTCAACCTGACCTAATAGGATCAATGGAACAAATAAAATTGAAGGTAATTTTTTTATTAAATGTAACATAATCTACTCCTTTTGTTAATTAAACAAAAATTATTTTAATAGTGCCTCATTAATGAGTTACTAATCTAATAATAATATTTAAAACTGTCAACTATACAAACATTTAGCATATTTGTGAGACAGATTAAACTTACAATAAAATACCAATACAAAATTGATGAGTGAGTCCTAAGTATCTCATGGATTCATAAGCGTAATCAATATAAATATTGTTCAGGAAATTTAATTTTGGGCTAAACCCAACTCCCAAAGAAAATTGGGGCTCCCTGTAAGCTTCTTTATTAAAGGTAAGAAAACGTTCGCCCCCCCGCAGCACCAACAGGCCATCAAGGATGCTAATCTCCAGGCCCGCATTAATGTAGCTTTCGTTATCATTTGGATGATTTGCATCTAAAGACCAGGTAAAAGATAGTTGATTTATTTCATGTGTATTTGATACCCCAATCCTCAACAGCAAAGGAAGGTCAAATTTATCTGTGGCAAGGTAACCGGTTGTGCTTTCATTATTTCCTTCTATGTTTTCATTTATGTCTACAGGGATAAGCAGGTCATCCCCAGTCATTTTCATTTTTGGTCCAAAATTTGAAACACTTGTCCCCAGCATGAATCCGTAAGGAGTTTCAAATAATGTTCCAACATCAAAAGCAAAGCCGCCGGCAGAGGAATTAGAAATAGTCTCCCTTATGAGTTTTCCATTAAACCCGATTGAGAATCGGTCTGTCAGGTTTAGTCCGTATGAAACACCCAGTGCATAGTTTCCAGCCTTGAATGTTTCGCCTGTATTTTCATCCCCATATCGAGTTACCTCCATTTCGTCCATGGTTGTGGAAGTGACGCTAAATCCTATGGCCTGACTTTTTCTCAGAGGAAAAACCAGACCAATGTAATTGTGTGATATATCAGCGATCCAGCTGGAATGATTAATATAAAACTGAATTTTATTCAGTCGTGGGAGGGCGGCAGGATTCCAGTACATAGCAGAAGCATCATTTGCCACTGAGGTAAAGGCTCCGCCCATGCCCACAGCACGTGCACCAATATTTATGGAAAGAAATTTAGCAGCAGTGGTACCGGATTTGTCTACCGAAAATACCTGGGAGAAGAAAATAATAAGAAGAATTAGTTTGGATATTTTCATGGTCTATTTAATAATAGCAAATTTCCCCACATGTTCACCAAGTCCCGGTGAATCCACATGATAGATGTACATTCCGTAAGAAACGCTGAGATTATCCTTGGAGAGCAGGTTCCAGGACTCAGATCCATCTTCAATAGAACCTGAATGATCATGATGGATCTCCCGCACCAGTTCTCCTGCAATATTGTAGATGCGGATGGTACATACTGCAGGAAGGTTGCGAAACTGAATTTCCCGAGGACCCCGCCCCGAAGAAAAGGTATTTTTCTGCTCAAATGCTGATGCTCCATAATAAGGATTGGGAACCACCTTTATATTTAATTCCCATTTATCCTGATTTGCTTTTACAGGATCAATTATAGATGCAATAGTTGTAAACTCATACACATCTTCTTTTAAGAACGGTTTTTTGATAAATACAAAAGCTGTGTCACCACTTTGTGGTTCGTTACAGCATAAAGACTGGGGAGCATTACTGCCTGGGTAGTTAAGCCTGAAAAGCCAACTTGCCGATGGATTATCATATTCATCTGTATGGTCAAGAAAGACGATCCAGTCCTGTTCTCGCCAGTCTGCATTAAAAATTCCATCAGGATGAGATTGAAAATCAGTGGAATCGTAGGGGGAAAAATCTCCAAAAGCAAAAGGGATATCTTCCCATATCATAGTTTCGTTTTCAGGATCAGGTACTTGTTTTTGAATTTTAAAATTAGCGGGTTTTGAAGAAAAATATGTTGTTTGACATAATTCTGGGATGTCTAATTCACATGGGTTCCCCCCAACGCTTGAAAAACAATAACATTCACTCTCGTATGTTTGATCTTCCAGAAATATAACTCTGTAATCATTTGGAAGAGCAGCCCCTTGGCCTTGGCTACTCACATATGTTCTGACATAGAAATCCCAAAGTGAATCATTGTTCCAATATGAGGATTCTTCATCAAAGGAGATATTATCTTCATTTTGAAATTGAAGACGGAAGCCGTTTGTGACCCTGTAGTCATCATGTTCCGGGAGTGGATTTAGGTAAATTACCGTATCTACGATTGTTTCAAGTATACTAACATCCCATGTTCCATTTTCGTTCAGGTCTATATATTCTTCCGCACCATCCCATATACCATTACCGTTGATATCATTCAAAGGTTCGGGAGGTTCAAAAGAACCATTATCGTTTAAATCCGTGTAGGGTTCGGGACAATCACACATGCCGTTAACATTAACTTCGAAATAGGGTTGATCATTTGGGTCACAACCATTACTATTAATGTCATTGCAAACTTCGCCATCACAAAAACCATCCCCATTCAGGTCATCACCAGTTATATCGTCATAGTTAATATCAACACCACAATATCCATCATTATTTATATCCTCCCATGGTTCTCCTGGATCCCAAGAATTATCGTTATTCAAATCACTGTAAGGTTCAGCAGGGTCCCAAACACCATTACCCAAATCTGTGAATTCTTCCGCATCATCCCAAACACCATTACCATTTTCATCAGTGAATTGAATGATATTTCCATCCAGAACCTCATATTGTTCTGCATCATCCCATACCCCGTCATTATCAATATCAACAAGAGGTTCTCCCTCGTCCCAAATCCCATTTCCTACGTCGATAAAGGGTTCAAAGGTATATAGAGAATCAATAATAAGGAATTCAGGTTTTACCAAAGTATCACCTGTCATGATATTTTCTAGGTACCAGAACTGTGTAGTGAGGGTATCATAAGATTGCATATTTTCAGGATCCCTAGGCAGAAGAGTATCCGTAAATGTGATTCGATAATTTTGTTCATCAATTATTTGTGCGGGGTTAATTACTTCAAAAAATACATTACCGGAAGATGTTCCACTTACATGCTTGATGAAATCATCTTCAATATGACCTGGGATATATCCGGAAGAAGGCTGTGTGGGTGTGGCTTCCACCACGTTGGGACCCATTTCCAGGTCCCCTGTCAGAGAGTTCAGCCTGATTCTCATGGGTGAATCACTGGGAATGATATTATTGGTCTCGTCACCTCCAAAATCGTAAGCAACCACAGCATAATAATAGGTTTGTCCATTCACTACATTATAATCCACATACGAATGCTGGAGCCCAGTATCATCCCCAAGATAGAATTGTGCACCGTTCA
>DPYO01000029.1:0-345 GCA_003535775.1 Fidelibacterota bacterium
TTTTAAGATCGCTTCCAGTGCATACCTGCCTATACCCGGCCACCCAAAAATAGATTCTGTCAAAACTGCCCCGGATAAATAACTCCCAAAGTCTGTCCCAATGACTGTGATTATGGGAATTAAAATATTCGGAAAACCATGCTTAAGAATCACTTTCCACTCTGGTAACATTTTCATCCTTGCAGTGCGAATATAATCTTGATTCAAAACATCCAGCATCGTTGCCCGGGTTAGCCTGGCAAGGTAGGCTGCTGATCGAAGACCCAAGGTGATGGCTGGTAGAATAATATGCTCAATACCTCCGAAACCCGTGGGAGGAAGCCACTGCAGGAACACTCCTATAAA
>DPYO01000029.1:671-7397 GCA_003535775.1 Fidelibacterota bacterium
AAAATAAGCATAAGCCCTACCCAGAAAACTGGAGCTGATATGCCAGCCAGAGCAAAAAACATTGTAATCTTATCAAGAATAGACTGAGGTTTTAATGAGGAAACAATTCCCATTGTAAGGCCCGTTATGATTGCAACAATCATTGATGCAACAGCTAATATCAGTGTGTTGGGGAATTTTATCAGCAATTCCTCTGATACTGATCCTCCAGTAATAAAAGATTTACCAAAATCACCCCTCATAACATTACTAACATAGTGGACAAACTGCATGGGAAGCGAATCATCAAGATGAAGTTCTTTCCGAAGTTTATGGATTGTTTCTTCATCATATCGTTCGCCCACCATAGAAACCACAGGGTCTCCCGGGACCATATACATGAGGATAAACGTAATGACAATTACACCAAACAAAACAGGAATTGTCTGTAAAATTCTACGAACTATAAAATTAACCATCTATTTTCGAACAATGTTGGTATAGCGCTCTGAATTAAAAATAGTTTTTGGAACATATCCAGTTATTGTTGATTGTGTAACTATATTTGTTTGGCTATGCCATAAAAACACCCACGGAGCTTCATTAAAAATTACCCGGTTTGTTTTCTCAATTAGGCTGTCTCTCTTATTGCCAACTGGTAACAATTGAATCGTCTCAATTAACTTATCAACTTCCGGATTTTTATAGCGATTTCTTTTTGTCATCGATTCAGAACTATGAAACAATGGAAAAAGGAAATTCTCCCCATCAGGGTAGTCAGCAAACCAATCCAGATAGTAAAGATCTGGTCTGCCTGCCCGTACCGCTGTCTTAAATACATTCCAATCACTTCGCATTATTTCAACTTCTATACCTATTGCACTCCAGTATGATTGAAATGCTTCCAACACATGAAATATTTCTGACCCGCCTGCTACCCAGAGTTTTGTTTGAAATCCATTCCCATAGCCAGCTCTCTTTAGAAGTTCTATCGCCAAGGCAGGATCATATGGATACGGACTGGGCGGAGAATTACTAAGCAACAGAGGAGGAACTGGTCCAGATGCCTGTATTCCTGTGTTAGCCAAAAGAAGTTTTAAAATCTTTTCCCTGTCCAACGAAATATTCATCGCTTTTCTAACAAGAACATCGTCAAATGGTTTGCGAGAACAGTTCATTGCTATATACCAAATATTTAGCTCATCAATGGAAAATATATTGTCTCTCCACTCTTTTTTTTGTGTCCATTGTAATAATTCTAAAGCCGGAATATTAAATATATCCAGGTTCCCCACTTCAAATTCTGCGCTTTGTGTTAATGTTTCAGATAAAATTCGAATTTTCAGCCCACTCATTATAGGAGTTTCTCCCCAGTATTCATCATTTCTGCTAAAGATCAACTCTCCGTCTTTCTCCCAGAATTCTAGCTTCCAGGGGCCGCTTCCTGCAGGGACATTTCTTATCTTATCACTCTTGGATGAATTAACAATAGCTGCAGAAGGCATGGCAAGATATTGAATAAATGGTGCAAAGGGTTTAGTAATCTCTATGCGTAGGTTATAATCGTTTTTGGCTTCAAGTCCCTCTATTTCTTTGGTTTTCCCTTCCATAAATTCTTTTGCACCTACTATTTTATCAAAAAGCCATGTTTGGGGTGAATGACTGGTTGGATCAAGCACCCTCTTTATTGAAAAAACAACATCTTGTGCCAAAATGTATGTTCCATCATGAAAGCGGGCGGATGGGTTCATTGAGAAAGTATATGTACGACCATCTTCACTTATAGACCAATCTTTTGCTATGCTTGATAAGAGCTCTGTCCCGGGCCCAAACCGAACAAGGTGGTCGTACACCAAAGAAATAACCCCCCCGGTTCTAATGTCCACAGCCATTGCCGGATCAAAGCCACGAATGTCAGATGAAATCGCTATTGTTAGGACTGCCTCATCCTTTACCTGGCCACAACTCACAATAATAAGGCTGATAAAAACAAGTGTTTGTTTTTTAAACCAAACGTGTTTCTTCATATTTCTACATTTAGTATAAACAAAGAAAAATACAAATTCATATTTCTAAATTTATTTTTTAATTTAAAAACTATAGATTTTTCATCCACTTAAAGTGGCTTTATTTCTTAAATGGCTATTCTTTGAAATTTAAGTACCTTATTTTTAGTCTATCAAAAAGGAAATTCTATGACAAAACACATATACTTGTTTGGAAATAATCATGCTGAGGGTAACGCAGAAATGAAAAATATTCTGGGCGGAAAAGGCGCTAACCTGGCGGAAATGACCAATCTTGGGATTTCGGTACCCCCGGGGTTTACAATAACTACTGACGTTTGTAATTATTATTACGACAATAATTTAAATTATCCTAGTGACTTGGATAATCAGATGAATGATGCGTTGAGACAAACAGAGGTTGTCATGGAAAAAGGGTTTGGCAGTGCTGACAACCCTTTGCTTTTCTCTGTGCGTTCCGGAGCCCGCCAATCCATGCCCGGAATGATGGAGACTGTTCTCAATATTGGGCTTACATCTAAAACAATCCCCGGGCTCATTGCAAAAACTGGAAACAAGCGCTTCGTTTATGATGCTTATCGCCGCTTGATTACAATGTACGCAGATGTTGTTATGGAAAAAGCTGCTGGCGTTGAGACAAAGAGTGGAAAAGGTATCCGCCATCAGCTCGAAACAATTTTGTTTGATCATAAAGAAGAAAAAGGTTACACAGAAGACGCTGATCTTTCCGGAGATGATTGGATTGTCGTCTCTGATAAATTTAAAAAACAAATAAAAGAACAGCTTGGTGAAGAATTTCCGGATGATGCCTATGTACAACTTTGGGGCGGCGTAACAGCTGTGTTTAAAAGCTGGAACGGTAAACGGGCTATCAGCTACCGTAAGATAGAAAACATACCTGAAGAATGGGGAACGGCCGTAAATGTTCAGGCAATGGTTTTTGGGAACACAGGTAAGGGGTCAGCCACTGGTGTAGCGTTTACCCGGAATCCAGCCACAGGAGAAAATGTCTTTTATGGTGAGTGGCTACAAAATGCCCAAGGTGAAGATGTTGTTGCTGGGCTACGAACACCAAATCCTTTGAACGAATCCACAAAAACAGACGACAATCAAGACACACTGTCTTTGGAATCGTTTTTACCTCAAGTTTACAATGATTTAGATGCGATCCGAATTAAACTTGAAAAACATTATGCTGACATGCAGGATATTGAGTTCACGATTGAAGAAGGGCGTTTGTGGATGCTACAAACACGTACTGGAAAACGAAATGGTCCTGCTGCCATCAAAATGGCTGTAGACATGTTTCACGAAAAGCTCATTGATAAAGAAAGGGCTGTTTTGCGTGTCTCTCCTAATCAAATTGACGAACTGCTTCATCCTATGGTGGATCCTGAAGAAGAAACTGGGGGTGAGCTTTTAGCAAAGGGCTTACCGGCCGGTCCGGGCGGCGCCACAGGACAAATTGTCTTCACAGCTGATGATGCAGAAGCTTGGAAAAAAGAAAATAGGATGGTTGTCTTGGTTCGAGACGAAACCTCACCTGAAGATGTTCATGGGATGCATGCTGCTGCTGCCATTCTTACCTCCAAAGGAGGCATGACAAGTCATGCCGCTTTGGTTGCCCGCGGTTGGGGCAAGTGCTGTATTGTTGGGTGTAGTTCTTTACAAATTAACACCGATGAAAAAACTCTTACTGCTAATGGCGTGGTATTAAAGGAGGGGGATTCACTTACTTTAAATGGTACAGCTGGAAAAGTTTACAGAGGTAAACTTGGTCTTTTAAATGCGGACCCAAGAACTAATAAAGAATATGCGGAATTAATGACATGGGCTGATGAGATTCGTACCTTAAAAGTTCGAACCAATGCAGAGCGACCTGAAGATTCTGTGTTAGCTCGAAGCTTTGGTGCTCAGGGGATAGGTCTTTGCAGAACTGAACATATGTTCTTTGATCCAAAAAGAATTTTGGCAGTACGAAAAATGATCCTTGCGGGAAGCGAAGAGGACCGACGGACTGCTGTTATGGAACTTCTGCCGTATCAGCGTGATGATTTTCGAGGTATTTTAGAAGCAATGAACGGTTTGCCAGTCACAATTCGTCTTCTTGACCCTCCGCTACATGAGTTTATGCCTCAAAACAATGAACAGATCAACGAACTTGCTGATGAGCTTAATATTTCAGCAGATGCAATTCGTATTCGTATCAGTAATTTACACGAGCTTAACCCGATGTTGGGACATCGCGGTTGCCGTTTGGGTATTGCATATCCTGAAATCACGGAAATGCAATCCCGGGCAATCTTTGAAGCTACAGCTGGGCTGATAAAAAACGATGTTAAGGTGTTTCCGGAAGTTATGATTCCGCTTGTCGGAACCTATACCGAATTTGAAAACCAGGAAGCTATTGTCAGAAAGATTGCTGATGCTGTCATGGAAGAAAATAGTATCAAATTTAATTACCTTGTGGGTACAATGATTGAATTGCCACGCGCTGCTCTCACTGCTGATGAAATAGCTCAAAAAGCTGAATTCTTTAGTTTTGGTACGAATGACCTGACCCAAACCACCTATGGCTTCAGTCGTGATGATATTGGCGGGTTCTTACCGGATTACCTAGAACAGAAGGTGCTTGCTCATGATCCGTTCCAGAGCTTGGATCAGTCCGGTGTTGGTCAATTAGTGAAAATGGGCGTTGATAAAGGACGCAGTATCAGAGAAAATCTGGAAATTGGAATCTGCGGAGAGCACGGCGGAGATCCGGCAAGCATTGACTTCTGTCACCGTGTAGGACTGGATTATGTGAGCTGTTCACCCTACCGGGTGCCTGTAGCACGTTTAGCAGCAGCACATTCTGCAATAATAAACGCCTAAAATAGAAAAAATAAAATTAGAAAAACCCGTCTTTTTTTATAGAATATTATTTATAAGAAAACGTCTTCATTGTTCTAAAACCAAAGACGCCCACTGTTGTTTTATTAAAGAATTTTTCTTTACTCAATCATTTCGCCAGAACCAGTCAGGTCCTGTAGAGAAAACGCACCGTCTTTTTCCATTATGCGGGCTTGCTCAACAATTTTCTTTCTTGCTCTTTCTACCTCTCTCTTTGAAAGGGCCCCCTCTTTCGGCTCATACATAGCTTGTTTTTTGTTTGGAAGATTATTAATCACCCTGTTAACATCTGCTTCAGACATTCCCTTCAAAGCAGTAGCAATATCGTCCAAATCTACCGAATTCATTATATCACGAATAAGGTTGTCAGGAAAAAATTCAAAGATATTCTCAAACGTTAAGTGATATTTTTTTACTTCCTTCGCAAGTTCTGGGTTTTCCAGACTGATCGCTGATAAAAACTTGTCCTCTTCATCTTGACCCATTGTACTGAGAATGTCTGCAATATCTTTTCCTCCTCCCCTGGAAAAATCAAGGGTTCGGGGTAAAAAGCTGGATTTTTCTTTTAATTCAGTTGCTACGTTCACAACTGCTTCCAACGGAATATTAGACAGATTCCCCAGTTCAATTAATGTGCGGCCTTTTTCTTCAGGCTTCATCCGGTTCAGAATTAAGGTACGTCTTTCCAGAGATACTTGGGCCAATACAATGGCTATAACACGGGGCTCCTCTGGAGAAATCAGAGCTACAAGCTGTTCCTCCGTAAGGCTATCCAAAAACTCAAAGGGTTTTCCCGCCGTGTCATCTTCTTCCTTTTGAAATTCCTCGCTAACAAAACTAAAATAAAACTCTTCCGTCACTCGTTTTTTAACAGAAAAAGAAGTGTTTTCCATTTCTCGCATCATAGCCCTGATTTTTCTTTTATCAGTTTTCGACAAATCTTCGATTAAAGTAATCGCAAGGCTTTCCCCAAGAATCGAAAAGAGAATTGCTACTTTTTGTAGTCCTGATAATCTGTGGTAATCTGTAATCATCGCGACCCTCTACTTTTTCTTCTTCTTAGATTTTTTTTCTGTGGGTTCTTCCTCAGGTGGTGGTGGGGCTTCCTCTTCCGGCGGGGGTGGAGCCTCAACTTCCATCCATTCCTTTACAATTTTCGTAGCAGTTGCAGGCTGACCAACACTCATTGAAACAATCGATTTTTTTATATCATTAATTTCGCTTCGTAAAACACTTGGGTCTTCATCAATCTCAATGTTTTTCATCTCCCCCTGGCCTGGTGGTGCTGAATGCGGGATACTTTGTGGGGCAGCTGCCGGAGCTCCTTCTTGGATGTTTTTCTCTGCTTTTTTCCTGGTCCTCTTTTTTGGGCGCCGAGGAGGATACATCCATGGTGGTGGTGGTGGATATTGTTGTTTTGATCTTCCCAGAAGGGTAATAACCAGAGCAATAAGAACAATCAATATAAATGCACCAAAAACAGAAAACAAAAGAGCTGTCGTAGACATCCCCCCATTTTCTGCTTGCCCTAAATCTTCTTGAGTACGTTCCAATAAGTTTGATATTTCTTCAATACGGGCATCAACTTCTGCTATCTGCTTTTCCCTTTGTTCTACCTCCGTTAAGATTTCCTCCTTTTCTGCATCGGGCTGCCCTAACATCTCTTTTAAATCGTCTGTTTCCTGTTGTAATTTTTTAATTTGCTCTTGATAAGGAGCAATAAATTTTTCAATTTCTTGTCTATACGCCCGCTCCTTAGCAGCGGCTTTCACACTATCAGCAAACATCAAAAGTCCTTGTACTTGACTTTTATATTTTTCTATTTCTT
>DPYO01000118.1:0-11388 GCA_003535775.1 Fidelibacterota bacterium
ACGCGTAAATGAACACCGGTTTCCATATTATTTGCATCAAGGGTTTTACTGATAAGATCAATCATTTTGTCAGGTGTAAATCCAATATCAATTAACAGGATTTTTGCCCCGCCATAAAGCCTGTCTAGGTGTTCTTTTATAAAGACAAGATGACCATTCAAAAGACGAATCCCTTCCCAAACACCGTCACCTAAAAGAAATCCACTATCAAAAACAGATATTTTTGCTTCTTGTCTTGGAAAAAGCTGACCGTTTATATTGATTAATATTGATTCGTTCCGTGTATCCTCAATATAGCTGTGTGTACCTTTTGTCATGCACTACAGTAAAATTTTAAGAGCATCAATCAACCGGGTAATATTTTCTTCTCTTGCTGTTTCTCCCATAAGTCCAATACGCCATATTTTTCCTGTTAGCGGACCTAATCCTCCCCCTATCTCAATTTGATATTCATTTAGTAACCTGGATCGAATTTCAACATCATTTACTCCATCAGGTATAATCAGGGAATTCAGCATAGGTAAACGAGATTGTTTTTCTACCAACATTTGGATCCCAATTTGTTCTAATTCTGATATGAGTAAATTGTGCATATTCATATGTCGTTTGAACACTGCTTTCATTCCTTCCTGTATGATATTGTAACAGGACTGATATAATCCATAAAGCATATTAATGGGAGCTGTATGATGATATATCCTGCTTTTACCACTCCAATATTGGGTGATCATACTCAAATCAAGATACCAGTTGGGCACTTTAGTTTGTCGATTGTTTAATTTCTCCACAGCCTGTTCAGAAAAACTAACTGGAGATAAACCAGGCGGGCAGGAGAGGCATTTTTGTGTCCCGCTATAGAGAGCATCAATATGCCATTTATCCATTTTGACTTCTATTCCTCCTAGACTCGTGACGCAATCAACCAGGTATAATGTTTTCTTTTCCCCAATCAATTCACCAATTTCGTTTATGGGATTACACACACCGGTAGATGTCTCTGCATGAACCACTGCTAGTAAATCATAATTCTTTTTATTTAATTGATCTTCAACATCATCAGCTATAACAGGTGTGCCCCATTCAAATTTTAATACATCTACATTTGCCCCTAAACGGCTGGCTACATCCTCCATTCGTGTACCAAAAACACCATTGGTAAGAATTAATATATTATCGTTCTTTTCAAGTAAATTTACAAAGCACGTTTCCATTCCAGCAGATCCAGTCCCGGATATGGGTATGGTCAACTTATTACCGGTATTCATCAATACTTTTAGGTACCCTTTAATTTGATCCATGAGGTTAATAAAATATGGATCAAGATGACCTATAGTGTTTGTGGCTAAAGCATTATAGACAGAAGGATGGACACAAGATGGGCCCGGTCCCATTAAAAGTGTGTCTTGTATTGATTTTAATTGATTTTTCACTTCTGTTCTAAGATACTATCTTCAAAGATCAGCAAAATATTCTGTGAGTTGAACCAATTTTTCTGCAATGCCCGGTTCTGTCATGGAATGTCCAGAGTCTTTTATGATATGGAATTCAGCTTCCGGCCAGACCTGATGCAGTTCCCAAGCAGAAATCATGGGACAGACAACATCGTAACGTCCCTGTACAATTGCACCGGGGATATGACGAATCAAGGGGATGTTTTGCAGAAGTTGATCTTCAGGATCAAACCATCCCTTATGTATAAAGTAATGGCATTCAATTCTTGCGAATGCTTCAGAAAAATCCTCTTCACCAAAATGTTGCATAATTTTTTCATCCTGTAAGAGCTTGCTGGTACTCCCCTCCCACACACTCCATGCTTTGGCAGCTTTTAAACGAACCTCCCTATCTTTACCGATTAACCTTTTATAATATGCGGAGAGCAGATCACCCCTCTCTCCTTCAGCAATTGGTTTTATAAAGTTTTCCCATGCATCGGGATAAATATTACTGGTTCCTTCCTGATAAAACCACTGTATCTCTTTATGACGAAGTAAGAATATGCCTCTCAGGATAAGACCCTTCACTTTACCAGGATGTGACTGGGCATAAGCAAGCGATAGAGTGCTGCCCCAGCTTCCACCAAAAACAACCCATTTTTCAATGTGAAGAAAATCTCGAATCTTTTCCATATCTGAGACCAGATCCCATGTGGTATTTTCAGCCAGTTCTGCAAAAGGTGTGCTTTTTCCACATCCCCGTTGGTCAAACAATACTATTCGCCATTTTTCTGGATCGAAATATTGACGGTAAATCGTTTCAATTCCCCCGCCTGGTCCTCCATGGACAAAAACAATCGGTTTCCCATCTGGATTTCCTGCTTCTTCAACATGAATAGTGTGCAAATCAGACACTTTTATGAAAAGATCATTATATGGTTCAATAGGTGGAAATAGGCTCATTTTTGTTCTTTTTGACCGGGAATAATTTATAAAAAACTCATCAAAAGAAACATGTAAATTATACTATGAAAGCCACCCATATTCTCTGCCACTATTCAGAAATTGGTTTGAAGGGAAAAAACCGCAATTATTTTGAAAATACCTTAAAAAGAAATATTCACGATGCTCTCAATATAACCGTACCGAATGCGATCGAAACAATAGAAAAACTTCGCGGTCGTTTTTTAATCAGCTTATCAGAATCTAATACTAATTCTATTGATTCAATACTATCAACCCTGGAAAACCGGTTTGGTCTTGCTTATTTTGCTCCTGCTATCAAAATCCATTCTGATTTGGATTCAATGAAACTATCTGCACTGGAAATATTGAAAGAAATTACCTTTGACACATTTCGTATTACAGCACGAAGGTCTGACCCCTATCTTCCCTACAGTTCTCAAAAAATAAACGAAGAAATTGGTGCAGAGATAGTCAGTAAGCTAAATAAAATAGTGAATCTTAACAATCCGGAAGTCACGTGTTACATAGATATGCTTCAGGAAGGAACTTTTGTGTATACACAAAAGATTTCCGGACCTGGAGGACTGCCTGTAGGTGTCAGCGGAAAAGTTGGCGTGATGCTTTCAGGAGGAATTGATTCTCCTGTAGCTGCATACTATGCCATGAAACGGGGAGCATCACCCCTATACATCCATTTTCACTCCGTACCCCACGTGTCCCCTGCTTCCATCGAAAAAGTGCGGGAAACGGTACAATTGCTCACAAAATTTCACTTGAGAGCAAAATTATATATGATTGAATTTGCCCCAGTACAAGATGAAATATTTGCCAATGCAAATCCGAAATTACTGGTCCTTCATTATAGACGATGTATGATTCGTATTTCTGAAAATATTATGAAAAAGGAAAAAGCAAAAGCACTCGTCACAGGAGAAGCACTTGGGCAAGTTGCATCCCAGACAATTGAAAATATGACAGTTGTCGAAGATGCAGCCCAACATCCCATCCTTCGACCACTAGTAGGATTTGATAAACAGGAAATAATAGAAGTTGCTAGAAAAATTGGTACCTATGATATTTCAATTCAGCCACATGAAGATTGCTGTACACTTTTCGTACCGAAGCATCCAGCTATAAAAGCCAGAATAAAAGATGTATTAGAATCTGAAAATAACTGTAACCTGGAACCCTTAATTGAAAATGCTGTAAACACTGCTCAGGTTGAAACTTTTCAATGGGTCTAAATTCTATTGATTATATTTTTTTATTTGGTGATTATTTTGTCTCGATATTATTATTAGTATATTTTATTAGAGCGTATCAAAAAAAAATATTCAGATCTATTTTTTCTATGCATTTCTCGCTGGTTGTCTTATTGGCTCCACCTGGGAATTAACATTTCATTTTTTAGGAGATGCTTTTTCTCATTCTATCAAGATCTGGCCCTGGGGACTTGATGGATTACCAAAGAAACTGAGTCACTCAATATGGGATGGTGGTTTATTTATGGTTGGAATCTGGCTATGTATAAAGTTTTTACCAGGTCCTCATTTTACAAGATTTAATACCCGGGAATTACTCATTATGGAAGTTTGGGGAATCTTCCAGGAATTACTGGTTGAATATTTATTTAACGGAAGAGTATGGGTATATGAAGATTTGTCATGGAACCCTGTTATCATTCCACCCTTGCCAGGTTCAGCAACAACAGTGGGTTATACTTTCATTCCACAGGCAGTATGGGTAGTAGCACCTCTGATATTTTACATTTTATTAATTAAACTTAAGAATGCCCATAAGGAATGAATATAGAGAAAAACGTATGCGATTATTTATTCTTTGCGTTTTGTTTTAAAAAAGGCTTTGAGAAGTTCCTTACACCTATCTTCAAAAATTCCGCCTCTCACTGAAATATTATTTCCAAATCGTGGATCACCGCATAATTGATATAATGAACCACAACAGCCTTTTTCTTCATCATAGGTCCCAAATATGACCATTTTTAGTCTGCTGTTAATTATTGCCCCAGCACACATGGGACATGGTTCCTTGGTGACATAAAGAGTACAATCTGTTAAACGCCAATCACCGATTGTATTTGCAGCTGCAGTAATTGCGATCATTTCTGCATGAGCAGTTGGATCTTTGAGAGATTCCCTCTGGTTATAACCTCTTCCAATAACATTGTTTTCTTTTACAACCACAGCTCCAACAGGAATTTCTTCCAATCTTGCCCCCATTTCAGCCAAACGTATTGCCTGTTTAATAAAACGTTCGTGGGTACTTTTTGAAAGTAAATCCATGCCCTAATAATATCATATTTATTCAGTAGATAAAATTAGCTGGAGCTCTTCTATCTTTGTAATAAGTGCTAATCTCCCTTGGGGCGTACTGATATTTGGATTAAATGATCCGAGATCCTTTTTATCCATAATATAATTAATTCGGTTTATGCTCATTTCAAAATCAGCAATGAAATATGCGGACTTTGCAACTGTAATTAATACATCAAGTGAATCTAATCCCGATTCATATAAAAAAGACCAATCATACCATCCAAAACTGAAAAGTAAATCACCATATTCAATAGCCGTTGAATCTTCTCCATTAGCGCTATATGCAAAACAGAGACCTGCAAAAATATCTCTTATTGTCCATACATCATTGAGTGATAAATTTGCTGCTGCTGCAGAATCCAATAAAGTCTCATACCCCAGGAAATTAACAATTGCAGAATCCAATAAAGTCTCATACCCCAGGAAATTACCAATGCTTATGTCCAAATGATCCTGATATGATAATTTTCCGTAGGACCATCCTAAACCATTAAAGCCGTCCAAGGTGGGGTTAGTACTAATAGAATACTGAAACCATTCAGCACTCTCTAAATATTTACCATCACGATATAAATCCCATCCTTCTTCTGCAAGATCACTTTCCGTGGCAACATAATCTGGTCGACCACCACATCCTGGGAATGTCAAACAGTATGTAATCAGTAATATAGAAAAAATAAAATTGAATTTATTGATCATTTCAATACCGTTATCTTTTTTGTTTGAACAAAGCCAGACTCTGATCTCATAAATACTAAATACATTCCGCTTGCTACAGGCTTTATCCATTTATCTCTGGAATCCCACCGAATGGAATGTCTTCCTATTTCATGATATTTATCTACTAAAGTAGTAATATGTTGACCAAGAATATTATACACCGAAATATTTATTTTTTGATTCGGGCCCTGTAAAAATCCCACATCATACATAATTGTTGTGACAGGATTAAATGGATTGGGATAGTTTTGATGTAAACTGCTTATTTCTGGGATGATCATAGTTTTAGCTCCAAGCCTGAAATATCCCATTTTTTTTGTATAGGCAATAATTTGTCCATTCATTGACATAGAAGGTAATTCTATCCAAGTCTCTCCTTGCATTCGATAAATTGCAAGGTCATCACTAGATTGAATAGAAACAGTAACCGCTTTTTCAAAGATCATTGATTCATTGCCTATACGGTAAGAGGCCCGTTCACGGAAATTAATACTAAACAATGTGGAGTCTATTACAAGAACAGGTTTGTCGGATATTACTGTCCCTTCAGTACCGTTGATACGTAACAGGCTATCCGGACTAAATCCGATCCAGGGAGCATTTGCTTTAGCTACTGCGATATTAAATGTCCGTGAGATGGATGTATCCCCTACATCTCCTTCTGCTTCGATATTGAGAGTAAAAATACCTGGGATTGTTTCAAAATAATGGTGGCCACCAAAAGTAAAGTCAGCAATCGTTGTTAAGCTGACTTCTTCATCAGTGGTACTGCTCACGGTCAACCTAGGCTCCTCTATAACTTTTGCCATAGTGTCAACTACAACAAATTCAAAATGATTAGAGAAAGCATTGTTCTGTACCACTGCAACAGCCGGGTGTGGTTTGTTTATCTGTGTAATAAAAACATTTACTAGTAGAGTATCAAAGAATTCACCATCGCTTGAAATAGCTGTAAAAGTAGTGTCTCTTGTATAATTTGGTGGTATTCCATATATACTGTCACCATTGGCCACCATCCAGGAAGGAAAAGATTGAAAATTCCACGTGAATAAATAATCATCCGGGTCTGATGCAGTACCGATATATTGGAAATATGTACCTTCAGTAGCATATATGGAATCTTGAGATGTGATAAAAAGTGGGTCATTCACGTTAGCTACTTGAATTATTCGGTCATATGGAGTACTTTCCTTCTCCCCATCATTTACAGAAATCTCAATTGTACGATCTTCTTCCATGGGATTATCACTCAAATTTAGATAGTGTACATTTTTTAATACAAATGCCCAAACTGCCAGGGAATCGTCACCAACAAGCTTCAGTGTCCCTGTTGAATCGATAAACCCATTTTCCCCCCAGGTTGAATCAACTGTAATCCCATTTTGTTCAGTAAACATTAACGTGTCTTCTGTTGAATAATAATTAGTTGAAATTCTTACAATAGCGGATGATAAGCTATCATCATTCAAATCAGAAACCATAATGATTTCATTTTCACCAAACAATTTTAGGGTATCATGTTCACTATAGCTTAGAACTTCATCTGGAAAACTTATTACAGGAGCGGAGTTAACAAATACCCATCCTGAATTACCTCCTACATCCTGAGAATAGAGACATACAAGGGTATCGCCAGTAGATACGTTACCATCTTTGATTCGTAAATATTCAAGTGTTTGTAAACCATCTTGAGTTAAAGCAAGTTCAAACGGGACAGGACTTAAATCATCACTATTACTTCTCAGAACCAAACGGTTGTTTACATTCCCTCCGATCAAATCAATTTTGCTCGCTATAGTTTGAAGGGTTTCTTTTTCAAAGGTGAGCGTATCAGCAACTGAAGTTTCTTTTATAATTTCATAAAAATTAGTATTCCCGTTGATTGATTGATTAATTCCTTTAAATATTACTTTTCCATTATTATGTAGAAATGCTCCGTCATTTCTCCAGGAACCCGTTATTTGAATTAAATCTCCTGATTGCAGAGTACCTTTTTCATTAATAGTTAATGATTCTAAGTTGCTAGAATATGGAAGATTTAATCTTCCAGTCTCTATAGATACTCCGCTAGTTACAAATATTACATCGTTTGTATCTGACAATTCAACAACACAGGAATCACAACTTTTTATATAAAGACTATAGAAATTATTTACTCCAGAAATAGTCTGGGTTGTGTCCCCATTAAAAGTGATGCTTATTGAATCACTATCGAAAGCTCCCTCCTCATTAACCACTAAATCGCCTGTGTTATATAGTGCAAGCGATGGTGTATGACCAAATGTTCCAGTAGAAGGAATAAAAAGATTGTCCACTGCCATATCCGT
This sequence comes from Fidelibacterota bacterium, assembly GCA_003535775.1. Taxonomy (GTDB): domain Bacteria; phylum Fidelibacterota; class Marinisomatia; order Marinisomatales; family UBA8229; genus UBA8229. The sequence continues at coordinate 7,783 of DPYO01000118.1, forward strand.
AAAAATAAATAAACTATCCATAACCTCAACACGACCCAAATTACTTACTTGAAGGTTCGTGTCAGAAAAATGGGTGCTACCGTTAAATATGAGAGGTTTATTCCCTTTTATCCATACCGCCCCATCACTTATGGTTAAATTTCCTTTTATTTGGATACTTGGATCAACATCTTCCAAATCTATTGTTCCACTTTCAAGTGTAAGATTTTTCTTTATATCAAAATCTCCACCCATGACAACAGTATCAGTGGCACCAGTATTGTTGATAGTTAAATTATAAAAATCCTGTTGTTTATAACTTCCACTTAAAGAGTCGACTGAATATATATGTTGAATATCATTCCCATCAAAAGTGACTAATCCATTTCGCTCATTAAACGTTCCGTTATTTGTCCAGTCACCCTCAATATTTATAGAATAATTATTAATGTCGGAAACATCAAAATCGACACCTGGATTAATGTTTATATCTCCTGTTGCATCGATATCACCAGACAATACTTTATATCCATATCCAGCTAAATTAAGATGATGATAAGTTGCTTCCTTCACCTCTTGGTCACTTCCATCATAAGCCACTGTAGAATAGCTTGCAGAAAACATCCCAAGGCTTGTTACTGTTGAATCCAAATACAAATTACCAGCTCCATTAAAGGTGATTGTGCCTCCTATTGCATCAAAGATACCATTCGCGTCTATACTTCCACTATTTATTGTTATAGTACCATCAATATCGGTTAAACCCTCAACCGTAAGGGTATTGGTTCCAACAATACATGTATCCCCGGGATTCACAATAAGATTATTGTTAACAGACACATCGCCCGTAAGTATTTTTTTCCCTAAACCATCAAAAATGAGTTGATGATATGTATCAGAAAATACATACTGATCTTCCCCATCATAAGTCACTGTACCACTATCACTGGATAATATTCCTAAGCTTGTTACTGTAGAATCTAACGTGAGATTACCAGCATCAGTAAAAGTGATGTTTGCCCCAGTGGCATCAAAAGGACCATTGACATCTAACCTTCCAGTTCCAATATGTATACTGTCAGAAACAACACTGTTGCCATTTACAATCAGGATATCCCCGCCTATATCGAGGACTCCGTTAATAACCATATGATTTATAGTCCTATTGCCATTTGTAAAAAGAGTTATTCCGGAAAGCACTTGTATATTATCAGTTTCTGATGGAAGAAAATCCTGTTCCCAATTTTCAGCTATGTCCCAGTTACCCGTTGTTTCAAACGTATAGTACATCACAGCAAAATTCCAATAATCTGTTGTACCTCCCATACTCCAGGAGTTTGTGGCAGTTATAGGATGCTCTTCTGTTCCATCGACATTAAATACTTTTACATAGTCAACAAATTGAGCATCTCCAGTATTATCAATAATTGCAGTTGCCCTGGATGGAGCCTCATCACTTGTAATCAATAATTCCCCACCATCATCAACGCCTCCAAGAGTAAGGGTATCAGAAATTGTGTACGTTTGACTGCCTTTAAAGATAATTGTATCAGTATCTGCAGAAACCGCATAAAACTTGGAAAAGTTCATATCCCCACCAAGGAATGTGGCATTACCTGAACAGATGAATTTGCTCCCGCTGGCTGGAGCTGACCAGATACCTTCATTATTTATTGTTTTCCTGTTTGCAAGAGTAAGATCATAAATATCCATATCAAACGTAGTGTTTTCAACAACCAGTATATTTCCATATATATAGTCTACATCATCTCCCAGGATTACAGTCCCTCCAGTAGGATTAAACTCCACATTCTCAAGAGAATCCAGGTTAGTAGAAAAAATGCTTCCCACTACTTTTGTGTTTCCAGGAATGCTAAGCTCACCTGTTGTGAATGTTTCATCACCGTATATCTCAAAAGTACCATTGTTTATTATATGGGATCCGGGATTGTGATCGTAAAATTCATTACCCGCGGTGGCAAAGACAGCGCCTTCATCAATTGTGAGAAATCCTCCCGTCCCTATTTCAAATTTATCAACAATACTAACAGTTCCAAGTATATTACTATTCTGAACACTGTAAAATGCCTGGTCTGAAGAGATAATACTCTGTGGAGTTATACCGTCAAAGATAACTGTACCTGTTCCTGGAATAAACGAACCAGTACCAGTCATGTCCCAATTTCCAGCTACTGTGAAAGTATCGCTTGTTGCAACAAATATACCTCCATTGATATCTATGCCATCTTCACCAATATCCCACGTTTGTGAGGGTAGTCCACCTACTGTACCTCCAGTCCATACAATGCCATCTGCAGTGATATTTTTTGAAGCAGAAAAATTACCTGAAGTATTTGTAAAAATACCGTCAACTTCAAAAGCGCCACCCTGAATCAGAATGCCTCCATTATGTTCCACATTGCTATACGTTAGGTTGTCCATGGTACTCTGGTCATTTGATGTATATAAAACCTTAGAATCAGTGCTAAGAGTTAAAGTACCATCCCGAGTCCAAGTACCTCCCGACAGAACTGTAACACTTCCGGTTTCCATTGTGAGTGTTTTACCATTTGAAATAGTGAAATCCTCTCCTCCAGTATCAAGTGTATCATTGATAGTTGCCGTCAAATTAAATGTTGATGCACTGAAACTGCAGAAAATACTGTTAAAGGTAGGCTCAAAAGCTGGGGTGCCGGAAATTGTTTGAAGTGACGATCCATCCAAATCAATTCTGGAGTCAGTATCCGCTTCCATTGTCCCATTAAAACTAAGATCCCCTTCCATCTTCAGTCTAGAGGTCCCGTCCATATCTAATATTCCAGATACTGTTCCCTCTCCACCTGCATCCACAACAGAACCATCAGCCATTTCTAACTCACCAGAAATAGTGAGGGCTCCAGTAATTATTAGGGTGACACTGGAGTCAACAATGCTTTTACTATCTGATGATATTTCAAAGGAATTAAATATTACATTTGTTGCTACAGTCATCGATATGTAGGAATTGATAAGAGCATCACCTAAATCACTAGGATTAGTATTCGCGTCTGATAATGATTGTGTTACACCATCAAAAGTCACAGTCCCATCACCTTTTATCCACTCAGCACCGCTGGTAATTGCAATGTCTCCCCCTATGGAAATAGCAGGATCATTTGTATCAAGGTCCAGAGCCCCATTAGTGAGTGTTAATTCATTTTGTATATCAAGATCACCAGTAATCACAAGAAGTTTATCATCTCCTGCATTATTTAGGTTTATGTTATAATAGGTGCTGCTTCCTGGAGTGAATACCTGACTATAAGAACCATTAAAGGTAATCGTCCCTTCCTGTGCAGAAAAAGTGCCGTTACTCTCCAAGACACCCCCTACACTTACTGAATAGTTTTCACTGCTGAAAACATCAAGAGTAACACCAGCATCTATTACTAAATCATTGTCAACAGTCACAGCACCACCAAGTATTTTTGTACCAGAACCACCACCTGCTGTAAGATTGTAATAGACATCAGAAAATACAATCTGGTTTAATCCGTCATAAGTCACAGTACCAAAATTATCAGATAACATACCTAAGTCTGTTACCGTGGAGGATAAGTTCAAATTGCCAGCATCAGTAAAAGTGAC
>DPYO01000118.1:11708-11870 GCA_003535775.1 Fidelibacterota bacterium
AGTAAAAGTGACAAACCCAGCATTCGCATCAAATGCACCATTGGCATCTACAGTCCCTGTAGATATGGTTATGGTACCGTCAATATCGCTTGCTCCATCTAGAGTCAGGATATTACCTGCCACAGCTAAAGTACCGTCAATATCTGTAGCATTTGTCACTGT
>DPYO01000086.1:0-305 GCA_003535775.1 Fidelibacterota bacterium
ATCTTAACATAATCCTGTATTATACAGCGAAAGTCTACATCCATGAATCAAATCTTACAATAATTACCATAAAATAATTATTTTTCATTTATCAAAAATTGGTTTGTGTCCACCAAAAACGTGTTCACTTTCAGGGCTTATCTGAATAACTGTGACTAAAGTTGACCAATTAGTAGTATTGTATTATAAAACACTACAAAGTAAAAGCCCCCGTTATAGAACGAGGGCTTCCATTAAAAAAAAAGTTTGGTATGTTCTATCTGCAGGACCGACGAGACTCGAGCTCGCGACCTCCGGCTTGACAG
>DPYO01000086.1:617-3202 GCA_003535775.1 Fidelibacterota bacterium
GACCTCCGGCTTGACAGAACAGAGGTTTCACGATGAGTAGACCACGCTAATAACTCAGTTTTACAAAGGGCGGGAAGGAAGCCGGTTGAAGGAGAATTTGACATCCGCTCTGGCAGTTTCTCCCCCGATTTCCAGCACGGGATAGGCCAGGAAGTTGATTGGTCCGGAAGCGGGTCCAGGTTCGACCACAAGGTCACGGCCGCGACTGAATTCGACGCGGTTGGCAGGATGATGGCCAAAGTAATAGGTTGACAGGGTGGAACATTTGTCGCCCTCGCTGATGTCAGTTGGCCACCACTTCCCATTGGAATAAAACTCTGCCCAGCAATGATATCCATCAATTCCACCCTCATTACGCTCCGATGGAATGGACGCACCAATGGCAAAACGCGCCGGGATGCCGACGGCCCGTGATAGGGCAATGAAATAGGAGTGGAAATCTGTGCAGTTTCCGGTGCGTGTGTCGCAGGCATAAACTGCATCGCCCTTACCCCAGCCGTTGCCGTATTTCATGTAACGCATGCGGTCAATGGTATGGTCATATAGAGCGCGTGCGCGAGCAAGGCTGCCCAGTTTGCCCGCAACAACCTCTTCGGCAATTTTACTGAATTCCTCATCCCTGGGAACCAGCCGGTTCGGCTGCAGGTAATCCTGGGGGTTCCCTGTTTTATCCTCGTAGACACCCTTTTCACGGCGTTCCACTCGATAACAAATCTCAATAGTCTCACCGCTGTTCTCAGGACCAAGCACCATGTAGAACATTTTATTGCCGTATTTCTTGTCTTCCAATATTTGCTGGTCCACCGGTGCTTCAATATATTGCACCTCAATAGTCTGGTATTGGTCGGTGACCGGGAAGGGAATCCACATACGCCCCCTGTCGTTGATCTCCGGAAGGGTAGCCCGGTAGAAAAACTCGAACCAGTCCCGTTCTTTAACGACCCCGAGCAGATCCGGTGTTGCCTTATCCGCCGGAAGGCGATGCCAGGTCTTGTCCTCTTTCTGCTTCCACACGTACAGAGGCTGTCCGTTGGTCTTGTGGACTGTGGTTTCCGTGACGGTCATCCTGCCTGGGTCTCCGGAAAGAAAAAAATCCACATCGTACACATGTCCGTCAGTGTTAGCAAGATCCACGCAGGCAAAGTACTTCTGCGGTGCGAGATTGGCCAGATATTCCGTGTGAACCCTGACCAGTTTGAGATAGAGTTCCTGATTCTCAAACGGAATCCTGAAATAGCCCTCACCCAGTTTCGTCTGCTCTTCGATATATTTCTCAATACCCGCCTGGATATCCGCCGTGACAACGTTTGGCACGTTCTCAGGCGGTCCCTTTACTGCACTACAGCCAATGAGTAGTGCACATATTACTGCCACTGGCGGTATTGCCTGATACCAGTTCATTGAAATTTTTCCAACCTACACTGATGCCTGCAATCCAAAACCTGAAAAGACTGAGTCTGGCATGGATGATTGAATTTTACTTATTATCAGACGGGTGATCATCGGATGCTTCCTTATTGGTTGGATGTTCCGTTGGATGTTCCTTTGTTGGATGCTCCGTGGACTTTGTCTCTTTGGTAGATTGTTCAACCGCTGGCTTTTCGCTTTTCTTGCCGCAGCCCACAAGGCTCATCGATACCACCATGCCAACCGTCACCGGAATAAGAAACCTTTTTATTATCTTCATTGTTTTCTATTACCTTCCTCTGTTACGTATCATTGCTGTAACAGATTATTTATTTTATATTGGATATTTTTCCTTATCCAAATCTACCCATCATCTCATAAACAAAACTCTCTTCAATTTACCCAAAGGAACCAATTATTATTCTTCCATTCTTCTACAATTATTTATCGACATGCTCTATCTATTTAATCAAAATAAAGGATTCTGATTTAAATCGACCTTCAATGATTTCCCCTTGGACATTTGCGCTGCGTATGATCTCGCAGAATCCATCATCTGCATGTGCATCACCATGTTCATGAATATTTGTTCCATCAACAAAATAGGATTTACCATCAATTCGAACAGCTAAATCGCAACCCGATTTTTCTGTCATTCCAAACTGACACTGACCACAGGCTGCTTCCACAACTTGATTAACAGACATAGCTCCTTCTGAGGATTCTTTTGGTTCAACTGGCCCTTTAGGTTCTGTTGGTACTACATATTCTGTAGGTTCTATTGGTTCAGGAGGTTTTGTATTAACTGTATTGGAAGCACACCCAATAAATAATAATAAAATAGATACAGTAAACAGTCTCTTCATTTCATTCTCCTTATTAGTTAATAATATTTTTTGAATGCCAATATGCTAAACCTATAAAGACAGCTTGAAAAGGCAATCTTCCCCACGCTACATAAGGTGATACACTTAAGGCATTTCCATTAGTTTGAGCGAGATATATATTCGCTGGAAATACAGCAATCAATAATAGAATCAAACCCCAACAAGCTAAAAACCTTGTTTTCTTGAAAATAAGCAGTATACCAAAGAGCAATTCAAATGCACCACTTAAATAAACTAACCCTTGATGATAGGGAAAATATGGCGGCATAATCTTTAAAAAATAATCAGTAT
>DPYO01000086.1:3551-3768 GCA_003535775.1 Fidelibacterota bacterium
TTTTATACCAGCATATACATAAAATAAACTCATCAAATAAAGTGTTACTAATTTAATATTCTTCAATTTACCCAGAGGAATCAATTGTTTTTCTCCCACTCTTCTAAAATGAGGGGTTTAAACCAAATTGATTTTCACTTTCATCACTTTTTTTGCAAAGAAAAATGATAAGAATAATAACTAAAGGTGTAACGCACATTAAACACCACCAGCCACT
>DPYO01000057.1:0-2111 GCA_003535775.1 Fidelibacterota bacterium
CTTTCATTTCATTTAGAAGTTTTCTAAGAATCCAGATTCTCCCAAGATGTTTTTTAGACAGGAGTAATTCTTCTTTTCGCGTACCAGACTTGACTATATCGAAGGAGGGGTAAATTCGCCGGTCACTCAGGCGTCTATCCAGGACCAATTCCATGTTTCCAGTTCCTTTAAATTCTTCGAATATAACATCGTCCATACGACTTCCTGTATCAACCAATGCTGTAGCAATAATTGTGAAGCTTCCTCCTTCTTCAATATTCCTGGCAGAGCCAAAAAACTGTTTTGGTTTTTTTAGAGCGTTGGAGTCTACTCCTCCGGAAAGAATTTTCCCACTATGAGGGATTACGGCATTATGAGCACGAGCTAAGCGGGTAAGGCTATCAAGAAGAATGACTACATCTTCTCCATATTCCACAAGACGGCGTGCTTTTTGAAGTGCCATATCTGCAACGGAAACATGCCGTTCAGGTGCCTCATCAAAAGTGGAACTGACCACCTCCGCATCTACACTTCTTTTCATATCAGTAACTTCTTCCGGACGTTCATCAATCAGAAGAATAATCATATGGGTTTTGGGATGGTTTTGACGAATTGCATTCGCAATCTCTTGTAGAAGGACTGTTTTCCCTGTTTTAGGTTGGGCGACAATGAGACCTCGCTGCCCTTTTCCAATTGGAGATATCAAGTCCATAATTCTTGTCGACATATTTTTTCCATCTGTTTCAAGATTAAATTTTTCTTCTGGGTGCAGAGGTGTAAGGTTATCAAATAAAATTAATTGTTTGACATCATCTGGTGGTTTTTCATTAACCATATCAACCTTGAGAAGTGCATAGAAACGTTCCTTCGCTTTGGGAGGACGAATCTTACCTGATATTTGGTGCCCGGTGCGAAGACCAAATCTTTTTATTTGTGATGGACTTACATAAATATCATCAGGACCGGGAAGGTAATTGAAATCTGGACTTCGTAAAAACCCGTATCCGTCGCCCATCACCTCGAGGATACCCTGGGAATACAAAACACCATCATTTTTTGCCTCTGCCTCCAGGAGAGTTACGATCAACTCCTGTTTCTTCAACCCTGCAAAGTTTTGAACATTCATTTCTTGGGCGAGTTTTGTTAACTCCTTGATTTTTAGGGATTGTAATTCAGCAGTATCCATTAAGGATTTTCCTTATGATTCTAGTGATTTTTTTGGCAAAAGAGAAATTTATAGATAAAAGTCCAAACGGTATAAATAGCCACCGACAAAAGAAATTACACTAAATGACACCATTGTCAAAGGAAAAAGAAAAAAATTCAAATATTGCATTTGCAATGTAATGACTTCCAAAAATTAATCCAGGTGTATCATTGCTAACATTTTCATTTAATGTAGTTAGAGCTATGTTTACATCCTTAATCATTGTACATGGGATTCCCTCCCTTGTTAAGGTTTTCCATAATGTTTCTGCTGGTATAATTCCTACATCAGGAAGGGACGTTACGATCAACTCAGAAAAGGAATCTTTTAATATAGGTGCAATTAGATTGATATTTTTTTCAGATTTCAAAACCAGTACTCCAAGCGGTTTTTTACTCCACCAAGATCGAAACATATTCAAAATAGTGTGAATCCCATGTGCATTATGGGCCACATCGTAATAAATGGGTTTGATTGGATCCATTTGCTGGAGTCTACCGGGCCAGGACACATTAGACAGTCCTTTTTGGATGGTTTCTGTAGATATTTCAGGATCGAAATGATTGATAGATAAGACAGATATTGCTGCGTTCATACCCTGATGATATCCCCTGAGTGGAGTGCAGAATGAAATGTCATTGACATGGAACCTAGTTGATGTATTAATATTTGCAGTTGTTTCTATGGAGGAATTATTTAAAGTGAATACTGATGAATTTTTTTGTTTCGCCCTATTTTGTAATATGTTTTTTACGGTTGGTTCTTGATTTGCTAGAATTAGTGGAGTCCCATTCTTAATTATACCCCCTTTTTCGAAAGCAATTTCGTCAATAGTTTTTCCTAGTATTTCGGAATGATCAACAGCTATGGACGTAATAATTGTTTGAATTGGAGTTAGAACATTGGTTGAATCCAGGCGCCCTCC
>DPYO01000057.1:2506-5966 GCA_003535775.1 Fidelibacterota bacterium
CATAGCTGTAGTTGCTTCAAAAAAAGTGGTTTTAATTTCTTCCAAGTGTGGTCTGACCTGTGAAATAAATTTCAAAATATTATCATCAGAAATTGGTAGACCGTTTACTCGAATTCGCTCATTAAAATGTACCAAATGAGGAGAGGTATATAACCCGACAGTGTAGTTCGCATTTTTTAGAATGGAAGCAAGGTTTGCACAGGTAGAACCCTTGCCATTGGTTCCGGCCACATGAATGGATTTGAAGGACTGCTGTGGATTTCCAATCTGATCCAGCAATTGATAAGTATGCTCTAGCCCAACTTTGATACCTCTACGTTCTAAACTGTAGAGGTATTCTAAATGATCTACAATTTTGTTCATTTTACTAAAGTTTTATTTACAGAGAAATGAGATAATTTTAAAAGAGTGTTTCCTGCTGAATATTTTTATAGATTTAAAGAAGATCTACCGTTTTTATATCCGCAATAGGGCCTTCTAAAAACCGTTCTGCAATTGTTTTAAATTGGGAGAAAACATCACTTATATAGCAGGACAGCGTACCGTTTTTATGACTATTGGACTGAAGTTCAGAAGTTTTTAACAAATCAAATATTTTTTCAGCAACGGGCTCAGCTGAGTCCACCAAAATAATTTTCTGGTTTGTTTGAGATATAAGTAACGGTTTTAAAAGAGGGTAATGAGTGCAGCCGAGGACAAGAGTGTCAATGTTTTCTGTTTTAAATGGTTCAAGGTAAATATTTGCGATTGCTTTCGTAATTGACCCATCTAACCATCCCTCTTCAACTAAAGGTACAAACAAGGGGCAGGGTTGGCTTATGACCGTCATAGTATGGTCCGTTGCTTTAATTCTATTTTCGTATTCCTTTGAACGAATTGTAGCAACGGTCCCAATTACACCGATGTGCTTATTACGAGTAGCATGTATGGCTGCCTTAACTCCAGGATCAATAACACCAACGACGGGAACCCCTACATGTTTTTGGACTTCATTTAAGGCAAGTGCAGATGCCGTGTTGCATGCTATCACGATTATTTTAGCACCTTTTGATATAAGGAAGTCAGCAATTTGAAGAGAGTATTTTTTAATTATTTTAGGGCTCTTGTTTCCATAAGGTAATCGTGCTGTATCGCCGAAATATATAACAGATTCATGTGGAAGAATCTTTTGGATCGCCCTGGCAACTGTGAGCCCTCCCAGGCCAGAATCGAAGATGCCGATTGGATTTGTATCCATCATTATACGGATACATACCAGGAGGTAGTTTCCCTGTCTTTCATACTTAGCCTTTTACTAAAAGTTTCTCTTTTGTTTGTTTAAACATAAAAATCGCACCATAAACTGCTTCAGCAATTTGCTGTCGGTAAGAAGCTTTTTTTAGTTTTTTTTCTTCAGTTGGATTAGAGAGAAATCCGACTTCAATTAATACATTTGGCATACTTGCGCCGATCAAGACATAAAAGCCTGCTTGTTTCACCCCTCTGTTTTTTGAATTGGTCCTTGAAGCAAGTTCATTCTGAATTATTCCAGCAAATTCCTCACTTTCTTTCATATATGTATTTTGAGCCATCGTAGCTATTATCAAATTTTCTCCGGTGTATATACTTTTTTGTTGGTCTTCTAACTTAATTACAGCATTTTCTCTGGATGCAACTTCGATAGCATCGTTTGTTTTCCCTTGTCGCAAAAAATAGGTTTCAAACCCTCGGATATTCCGGTTTGGATTTGCGTTGGCGTGTATGCTAATAAATAATTTCCCGTTAGTTTCGTTAGCAATTTTTGTTCGTTTCCATAGAGGGATAAAGATATCTTCTTCGCGGGTGTGAACAACCTTAATATGTGTGTTTTTTTCAACCAGCTTTCCAATCCTTTTCGCTAGATCAAGGGTAATATTTTTTTCTTTTGTTCCATATTTTCCTATAGTTCCCCCATCCTTACCACCATGGCCAGCATCCAGCACAATTGTATCTAACCTCCAACGGTTTTTTACTTCCTTGATACGAGCAGCACTTTTAGAGAGAGGAGTTCGGAGAGTTACTACAATTTCATCTGGTTCACTGCTTTGATAAAACTCAAATCCTTCAATATCTGATCGTAACTGAAATGCTAACTGCACAGATTCATCAAACTGATCTGCTACTACTTTGTGAACCACTCCCCTGGTGTCAGTTCGTTTTACTTCAACTGAATCGATTATTCCATCTTTTATTGTAATGTAAAACCATCCATTATTATGTTTGAAGGCGCTGATATTTCCATTGCTAAAATGCTCCCGAGTCTTGATTCGTAAAATAGTTCCATTTGTTTTTTCTTCAATGTTAAGTCCGGTGATATTAAAATCGACGATATTAATACCTAACAATTGTTTTTTTGAGTCATAGGTTATCCCGGGCAAAACAGTCATCTGCAGAATAGAAAAGAATGATTCAGCTGGGAGATAAATATCTTCTTCAACCCCAATTGTAAACTGTGACATTTGATATATCTGTTCGTTAATAATTATAAAACTTGTCTCAGATGAAAGTTTTATCCGGTGTTCTCTTAAGTAAAGGACAATTTTCTGTCTGTCGTTATTTACATAGAGTTTTGAAGAAAGCACTCTTGCCAAATCATGAGCAGAAATGAATGTTTCGGTAATACCGGCAAGTATTTTTAGGTTATCTTTTTCTCCTGTTTCCTGGTGAAATACTTGAACAGATGTACACATTCCCCAAGACTGAATGATTATAAAAAGAAGAAAGAGGCATTTGGGTGAATTCATAACAGGAAATTTATCGTATATAGTAACTCCGTTGCAATATTCTTAGGCTAAGGTTACAAATTGATATCAAAAATCAGTGCACTTTCAATTTTCGGTCCACCTCTTAAATCTATTGTTTTATATACTGAACGAATCCGACAGCCAATTCGGAAATTTAAACAATTAAAGTATAGAATTCAGGATAAAATCGAATGCTGAAATACAAACGCCCCGGAAAACCAGGGCGTTTGCTTAGATAATCGAGTTACTTTTTCGTTACTTTTTTTGATACCAAGTTACTAAAATAGCCAGGGCAACGAGACCCGCAAAGCCGCCTTCGCCAAATTGCGTCATTACTGCACCAAGATTCGGTATCATATTTAAGGCACTATTTGGGAATAATACCCCAATAATGATTCCTAGTAATACTAGGTTGACTGCAACTTTTGTGAGTATGCCTAACCATTCATTAACTATATCGAATGTTTGTTTCATATTTTCCTCCAGTTAGGAAGGATACAATTTCTCGATTCGTACGGGCGTTTAGTCAGTATCCTGTCTTGTTAACCTAACAATGAAACAAATACAAGAAGTGCAAGTAATCCTACGAAGCCTCCATCAACAAAAGCGCTCACAAGATCTATTATCCCACCTACTGGATCAAATCCAGTTGAATACAGGATATTAACGAAGATAAAGAGAACAATTAATCCCTTTAT
>DPYO01000057.1:6118-6636 GCA_003535775.1 Fidelibacterota bacterium
TACCTCCTTGGTTATGTGGATAAGTGAAATGGGGTCAACTATCCCCCATTTGTAAAGTTATTTTACTTCTTTTTCGTTACTTTTTTTGATACCAAGTTACTAAAATAGCCAGGGCAACGAGACCCGCAAAGCCGCCTTCGCCAAATTGCGCCATTACTGCACCGAGATTTGGTATCATATTTAAGGCACTATTTGGAAATAATACCCCAATAATAATTCCTAGTAATACTAGGTTGACGGCAACTGTTGTGAGTATGCCTAACCATTCGTTAACTGTATCGAATGCTTGTTTCATATTTGCCTCCAGTTAGGAAGGATACAATTTCCCAATCGTACGGGAATTTAGCCAGTATCCTGTCTTGTTAACCTAAAAATGAAACAAACACGAGCAGTGCAAGTAATCCTGCGAAGCCTCCTTCAGCAAAAGAGCTTACAAGATCTATTATCCCGCCTACTGGATCAAATCCAGTTGAATACAGGATATTAACGAAGACAAAGAGAACAATTAATCCCTTTAT
>DPYO01000057.1:7025-8235 GCA_003535775.1 Fidelibacterota bacterium
TACCTCCTTGGTTATGTGGATAAGAAAAATGGGGATATCTATCCCCATTTGCGTAGTCTTTAAAAGAAGTGTAATTAGTGTTTCCAGTTGATTCCTCAATAATTAGGGGAATTTACAAATTTTTTTAAATAATGCAACAAAATTATCTTTTTTGTTTTTTTTATTGATTCTAGAAAATATTTTTAGGTAAACATGAGGTAAAATGGATATTAAGAGAATGATTACCTTTTAGGTATTATTTCTATGATTTTTTTATGAACTTCCTTTGGTTTTATTGATGCAAGACATCGAGAGCAAAGCCGCCAATTTTTACGCTTATGGGTACAGGGTAGTTTAGGTTGTACAATGTGGCCATGGGGTTCGCAGGGACGGGTTAAGTTTGGATTTTGCGCACCAAAAATCGAAAGAGCAGGTACATTCAATGCAACAGCAAGGTGCACTGCCATGGAATCTGGGCCGACAAGCAGTTTCTGATTTTGGAGCCAACAGGAAAATTCCAAAAGGGTCCCTTTAAAGGTCTCCAACCCGGGACAACCAAGAAGGATTTTCTCTGTATCTTGAATGAGATCTTTGGTGCAAACGAGCACTATTTTGTGTGTTTGCCTGAGGCTTTGAATAAGTTTTACCCAATTGGTTACAGGCCATTTACGCTCAGGATGGTTAGCACCAGGGTGGATTACAATTTGATTGCATCGCGAATCTTTGGGCTTGGGTAAAGAAAGGGGTTCAGTAGAGCCGGAATAAGATATTCCAAGTTTATTCAAAAGGGATAAGGCACGGTTGCTCTGATGGAGTTGAAAAGGAAAATCAAACGGGTGGGTGAGAAGAAACTTACCCCCAGAGGCAGTAAACCCGGCCCGGAAGGAGGGTTTAATCTTCCACAGAAAATACAGGTTTCTGAGATCACCCTTAAAATCGATTCCAAGATCATAGGATTTCTGTTGAAGATATATAGCCAAAGAGCGGGCATTTTTCCATAGTTTCCATTTTCTTTTACCCCGAGCCCAGGGTGCCTGGAAGGAGATTATCTCATGGGCAATATTCATTTCTTCTGCTAGTTCCCGAATGTCTGGATTTGTTATCAGAGTCAGTTCAGCGTCAGGGAAGGATTTTTTCAGGACCTTCAATGCAGGAATAATGAGAACCACATCGCCGATGCAGTGATATTCCCCTATAATAATTTTTTTAATTTTACTTTTGTCAAGAGCAG
>DPYO01000057.1:8643-11876 GCA_003535775.1 Fidelibacterota bacterium
AAGTAGGGTGATAAACCTCCTGTTTCAATTGACAATTCCATCTTTTTGGTAGTATTCATAAAGTTTTTTACCAACATTGGTGTAGTGATGCTTTTGCACTACCCATTCTTTCCCCTTGTCTCCGTGGATTTTGATTTGCTCAGGATTATTGATAAGGAAAAGCAGTTTGTTTTCCAGAGTTGTTTCATTAACATTGACAAATGGATGGTCTGGAATAAATTTTTGGTACATTTTATTCATTGTTGTGAGAGTACATATTCCCATTGAAAGGGATTCAACAGAGTTCATTCCGTATCCCCACCCTCCTTTGTCTCCGATTTGATCGATAAAAATATCTGCTGCCAATTTTTTGTTCAAGGCTTCTTGATGAGGTAAATTTTCTATGAGGTCAAATACGATGATTCCATCGCTTACCAATTTTTTACAGATAGCAATGATTGCGGCTGATCCTTTGTAATATCTATTGGTGGGTGCGTGGCATACGCGAACGGGATTGTTAAGTTTATGTTTCGTTGTGAAGCTGTCTGTATCAAATGGAAGGAATAGGTAATTTATATTGGGATGTTTTCCCAACAAGTCCACCTCGCTTGTGAGATTTAAATCACTGATAGCATCCAGTTCTGGCATCACGCCTCGTGTACGTAAATCTTCTCCATGATAATGGCAAATAATTTTCTTACCACCTTTTTTGATTTTTTGAGCAAATGATGAGTCCTTAAAAAAATCCATACCTGACTCAAAATGATACACATCGAAATTCAATAAATCAAAATTACCAATAGCTTTTTCGACTTTCCTTTTCCATGTTGCATCCTTCATTATAAAAAAAAGTTTGTCTATCTTTCCCTCTGGGGTCCAGACAGGAGGATAACCTTTTTTTTCAGTAAAATATCCTGTTTTACCCCTGTAAATTTTGTAAAACTGATGTCTCCAGTTTTCCAGTCGTTTCTTGGTGAAATCAAATGGCAGGTTTAGGCAAATATCATCACCGTAGTTTTTGGGTGAAGGGAAAAATGTTACATAACGGCAATTATGACCATTTTGTTCGTGAATGTGTTTCCATAGGTTAAGAGTTCCCACTGTATTTTCTGGGGAGATATAGAGAATATTGAGATAGTGATTTTTTACCAAGGGAACTCCAAGGGCTCCCAAGGAATAGAAACAGAAATTTTCCCAATTTCATCTAGGGAGTTTGTTGCTACCATTAATTCATGATCTTTAAAAAATACTTTTGTTTTTTGAGGTTCTTCACAATAAAAGGTAATTCCCTGTAAATCCTTTTTTGTTATCCTTTTTTGCCCCACAGGTGTTTCAATTATTCTAGGAATAATTATTTGATTTCTTTTCTCATCCTTTATCGTAGAACATTTTAGATAGGATGACACCTCTTTAAACTTTAATAGGCGGGATGTTGTTGTCACAAATAGTTTTCCTTCAATCTGCTGTTGTTGAATATATTTAAGGTTTTCCAATAGTCCACTTGGCAAACCGTTTGTAATTGACACATTTTCATTAAAATGTGTATAGATTATCATAAATCCACTATTATGTATGAGAGTTTGAATAACCCCTTTTGAGATTTGTTGTGCAAAATCATTCACATCTAGAACTGTTTCTTTCCCCCATGCATTAATCCAGCGCTGGAATTCCCAAGCTGTTCTACTATCTTGAAATTTAATAGGTAAAAGCAGGGAGTTTAAATCATCATAAAGAGGACGTTTTTCATTGCGGAATCGCGTTTTTTTCATCAATAACTGAATCCATTCTTTACCTTTTACTGATAGAGTGGGTTTCCCATCTTGACCAATGACGTGAGTATTCTTTCCCATCCAAAAGTACTCTAATCCAATATTATCTGCCAAATCCATATGATACTCTTTTGTACCGGGGATAGCGCCTAACATGTGGTCGTAATTTCCCACACTTTGAGTATTCGGAAAGATGCCGTGATTAACCCAAACGGGGATTGCCACATTATTTTTTTTCAACTCGTTTACAGCAATTTCTGCATATTTTCGTTGGAATTCGCCACAATCAAAATTGCCGTATGAATGCAGTACATCTAAGTGACCAGAAGACCAGAGCTCACGGCAGTACGGAGCAAACTCCGATTCTTTTGATGTAAGTCTGTTAAAATAAGACAACTGCTTTTTTCCGGAATTATTAAAGAACCAGAAACTGTTTCCAACTTCTAACCCCAGTCCATGTCCTAACTTATTTATCTTATTACTATTTAATAATATCATAATATCGACAAACGATTCTAAGGATGAGGCATTATCAATATCGCTGGAGATTGCTAATGCAGCTTGATATGGATATGGAAATTTTCTAATTGAAATCAAGATTATTATTAAAATAATTAGTTATGTGATGATTATCTAAATCTGTGAAAATTTAGAGGAATAAAGGTTCTTTTATATTTGTTAATGATTACAACCATCTTCGATAAAGGAATAATTTATTGAACTTCAATTGAGTAACTGTTCATAAAGAGTAATTAGACGGTGCCTAATTAATTCCCAGTTATATTTCTCTCTGACAAGATTTCTATTTTCTTCTATCCATGAAAATTGATTTAATGAATGAAATGCTTCTATTATATTTCCTGCAATCGAAGATATATCGCCAGGTGTTGACCAATGAACAGTAGCTGGTACAAAATTACGTATTGGCGGGAGATCTGAAGCAACAATACGACAACCAGCAGCCATCATTTCAAATAGTTTTGTTGGAGTATTATGTTTTGTTAAAGGATTATCTCTAAATGGAATTATACCCACTGCATGATTATTTAATATCGCCCATATACTCTCATGCGGTATCTGATCATTGACATGCACTTGATCATAAAGTTTATTTTCCAAGATAAACCTTTTTAACTGGCTTTCAAAACCAGCAGTACGAAACGAACCTAATAAGGTTAAATATGCATCTGGTATTTCTGAAATCACTGCAGGCAGGGCTGCCACCAAATCTCCAATGCCTCTTTCTGGAGCAAGATTCCCGTGATAAATGATTGAAGATCCACGATTTCCATCATTAGCAATATTGGATATATATTTATTTTCTGGAAAATTTTCCAATACAACCGGTTGAAAACCCCGGGAATCATATACGGTGTTTTCCATGGGCTGATTTGCCAAAACAACACGATCAACAAATCTAAGGTGTCGCTTTTCATTTGCATTTCTCAGAAAAATTGCGGTTTCTTTTACAGGCTTAGATCGTTG
>DPYO01000170.1:0-2727 GCA_003535775.1 Fidelibacterota bacterium
TTCTCTTATCATCCACGTTTTTCCATATCTTGGTGAAATACCCATTGTAAAGATCAACAAACAGGATGTAATTTCAATGTTAAAAAAACTGGAAGTCGTAGGGAAGCACGAAACCTGTTATAGAATTCGGCAAAGACTTGAATCAATTTTTAACTACGCAAAAACTAATGAACTTTGCATAAACAACCCAGCAAAAGGACTAAACAAGACCTTTGTAAAACCGGAACCAAAATCACATAGTTCAATTCCAATCTCAGAACTTCCAGAATTTCTTTCAAGAATGAAAACTGACAAAGTAACAAACCTATCTACAGTGCTTGCAATGAACTTTCTTATATTAACCTTCGTTCGATCTTCAGAATTACGTTTTGCTGATTGGAGTGAGTTTGATATTGATTGTGCTGAACCCCTTTGGGTGATTCCATCAACAAGAATGAAAATGAGAGGCGAACATTATGTTCCTCTTTCTTCTCAAGCAGTTTGTATCTTAAAAGAAATGCAAGAATATTCCGGCAAGAATGGATATGTATTTACTCAAGTCCGTAACTCACAAAAAGCAATGAGTGAAAACACACTGTTATATTTTTCAAATCGATTAGGATACGCGGGAAGAAACACTATCAATGGTCTCAGAACTCTTGCTTCTGAGGTATTGAGTGAAAGCGGTCTCTGGTATCATAATGTTATAGAGGAACAACTTGCATGCACGGAACTGAATAAAATACATAGATACAATAGAAACAAGTATCTAAAAGAAAGAAGAAAAATGATGGTGTGGTGGGCAAACTATGTTAAAACTATTCAAAACACATAGGTCGCAATATGATTCTTAAAAAAATTATTTTCCTTTATCAACCTTATTTACATAGTTATTTGAATGGAATATACCCAATGTTAGTATTAATACTATCGATGCTAGAAAAACTCTTTGACCTGCGTCTTAAATCACATCTTGTCTATGAAAGAGAATGAGTCAAGAAAAAACTGATTTTCTAGAACGTTCTAAAACGTTCTGGAATCCTGGAAAAACACAAGATTGGCAAGATATGGGGATTGATCTTGTGATCGATCATCGAGAGAAATATTATCTTCATGATATGGATGGTCGGCGTTTGATTGATGTCCATCTAAATGGAGGAACCTATAATTTGGGGCACCGACATCCAGAGTTGGTTGAGGTACTAAAAGCTGGGACTTCTCGCTTTGATATGGGTAATCATCATTTTCCGGCACTTGCACGGACTGCCTTAGCAGAGGCTTTGGCTGAGAGTGCACCTGGTCCGGAGTTGAGATATACAGCATATGGTTCAGGGGGCGGAGAAGCTATTGATATTGCGCTTAAAACTGCACGTCACGCCACACAGAGAAGAAAAATTGTGTCAATAATCAAAGCTTATCATGGTCACACAGGACTGGCTGTTAAAACTGGAGATGACCGTTTTTCCAAATTATTTTTATCGGAAGATACTGTTGGTGAATTTGTCCAAGTTCCGTTCAATGATCTCAACACAATGGAAGATGCTCTAAAAAGACAAGACGTGGCTGCAGTAATTATGGAAACTATCCCAGCAACATATGGTTTCCCAATGCCAGAGGAAGGATACCTTCCATCAGTCAAACAACTTTGTGAACGATACGACACCTTATATATAGCTGATGAAGTTCAAACAGGTCTAATGCGTACAGGAGAACTTTGGGGATGTACTAAGTATAAAGTCCAGCCTGACATTATGGTTACCGGCAAAGGAATTTCTGGAGGTATGTACCCAATTGCCTGTGTCTTAATTTCAGAAAAATGTGGTGGCTGGTTAAAAGAAGATGGTTTTGCTCATATGTCAACGATGGGTGGGGCAGAGCTTGGATGTGTGGTAGCAATGAAAACTCTTGAAATCGTCCAACGTCCAGAAGTTCGGTCTGTTGTTCATTTTATTTCTGATTATATTCGATCAGGTTTGGATGAAATTATGGAAGAGTATTCGGATTTCTTTATAGGTATTCGTCAACACGGTCTCATTATGGGGTTAGAGTTCAGTCATGAAGAAGGTGCAAAACCGGTTATGAAATATCTTTATGAAAACGGTGTTTGGGCAATTTTTTCAGCACTTGACCCAAGTGTGCTTCAGTTCAAACCAGGTTTGTTAATGACACAGTCGGAGTGTGAGGAACTTTTAAGAAGGGTGCAAATAGGAATTGAACAAGCACGAGAGGAAGTCCTTGGGGTCAGAAACCGGAGGAGTATACACTGATGGAACCACAAATCAGAACTCTAGTTGATATCTCAGAATCTCAAGCATCTTTATCGGGGCGTGCTGACATAGTTTTAGAGCGAGCGCGGTGGGCATCATATATATTTCAGAGATTCGATAAAAAAAGAACAATGAAAATTGTTGATGCCGTAGCCAACGTTGCCCATAGTCATGCGGGGGAATGGGCCGAACAAGTTGTTGTTGAGACAGGTTTTGGGGTAGTTTCACACAAGAAGCTGAAAAATGAGTTCACAGCAAAACCATTAGTAGATTATTATAGAGAGCAAGACCTTGTTTCGATGCGTGTTAAAGAAGAAAAGAAAATTGTAGAAATCCCAAGACCTGCGGGAGTAATATTTGCTTTGATTCCATCGACAAATCCTATTTCAACACTGAATTTTAAAATTATTCTTGCACTAATTACACGAAACTCAATTGTTATTAGCCCACATCCAGCAGCAAAGAAATCATGTATAGATGC
>DPYO01000170.1:3125-7642 GCA_003535775.1 Fidelibacterota bacterium
CCCGTCTATTCCGTTGATAGAAGAATTCATGTCATCACCAAAAACGAACGTGATCCTGGCAACTGGTGGTACAGCAATGGTTCGTGCAGCTTATTCTTCTTCTAATCCGGCCATAGGAGTTGGTCCAGGTAATGCGCCTGTATTCGTTGATTCATCGGCAGATATTGCATTGGCAGCAAATCAAATTGTGACATCTAAAAGTTTTGACAATTCCGTACTTTGTACCAGTGAATCTAACCTCATCACTTTGACGGATGTTGACAAACCCCTTCGCAAAAGTTTGAAAAATGAAGGAGCCTATATTTGCAATAATAATGAGGTAGTACAAATACGCAATTATCTTTTTCACCCCAATGGCTTTAACGTTGAGGCTTTAGGCCGTGATGCAGTTTGGATTGCACGTGAATGCGGCATCCGGGTTCCCAAAAAAACACGAATCCTTGTAACACCAATTAACAGTATCGGTATTGAAGAACCGTTAGCTAGAGAAAAACTTTGCCCTGTACTGTCTTTTTATGTTGCAAACAGTCCCAAACAAGCAATCGCTCAGTCAAGGGCTACGCTTAGAGCAACGGGTGCTGGTCATTCGGCTGTCATACATAGTCAAAACGAGAGAATGATTCTTGATTTTGCATCAAGAGTCGAATGTTATCGGGTAGTAGTAAATGCCTCTTGTAGTTTAGGGGCATCAGGGTTTAACACCAATCTGGCTCCATCATTTACCATAGGTACTGGATTTTATGGGAGGAGTTCACTTGGTGAAAATCTTGGTCCACAACATCTAATTCATTGGACACAAATTGCTTATAATTCAGATCCGTCTGTAGCTTTTGGTAAATTTAATGAACTGTCTTTATCATTAGACGGTCCATTGCCAAGGTCTCCATCAGATGGAGTACCAGGTTCACCAAAGTCTCGTCGAGTGGATACAACCTCGACAAGCACCAGTTTCTCAATTGATAATGTGAACAGAGAAGAACTCCGTAAATTGATTGCGGAAGAGCTTAAGAATGTTCTGAAAAAATGATTTGTGTACATGGCTGAATTACGTTCTTTTATATTCATTGATCAGTTGCAACCTCAAACTTTGGCTTATATTGCAACTTGGATGAGAGGCTCATTGCCTCGTAAAAATATGGCGTCTCAGATCATTGAAATTGCACCTGGTTTAGACATTGAGGCTTTAACAGATGTTGCTTTGAAAGGCGCAAATGTTAAGGCTGGCATTTTGGTTGTAGAACGTCAATTTGGGTATCTAGAGTTTCATGCCGATTCTACAGCAGAAGTCAAAGCAAGTGCAGAAGCAGTATTGAAAAGTTTAGGAGCGACTCCCAAAGATACTAAGCCAGCAACTATTCTTGCTTCAAAGATAGTTACGCGAGTCGAAAACCAACATGCTTTTTTAATTAATCGAAATAAGTTAGGTTCGATGATTTTAGGAGGGGAGTCTCTTTATCTATTGGAATGCCAACCAGCATCCTACGCAATTTTAGCCTGCAATGAAGCAGAAAAAAAAGCTAATATAAAAATAATTGACTATCGTATGATTGGTGCAAATGGTCGACTTTACCTGTCTGGTAGCGAAGCTGAGATACGTAACGCGCGTGAAGCTGCTGAGTTGGCCCTACGAAAACAATGAACAATAGATGAGGCCAACTGTGGGGGAAGAAATTAGAAAAATAATACGTGAATTGTTGGTAGAAGAGATAGCCTCAATCAACAAGGAGTCAGTTTCGTTGGATCAGAAAACTACTAGAGAAGTAATAGTCTCTATCAGAACGGATGAAGATCTAATGAAATTTGTTAAAAAAATATTGAATATTGTAAGAGAAACTGATGGATTTTCAAACATTGAAAATGGGGATATTATTTTTCATTTAGAAGTACCATCATCTGCTAATTTAAATAGTAGATCTTGTACTTCTCATCCTACTTCAAACAAAATAGAAGATGGTTTGATTACAGAATATGATATAGCAAAATTGGATGGAAATATTACTGTTTTGCAGGTTTTAAAAAATGCTAAATTAACCCCTTTGGCAAAAGATGAGTTACGTAAAAAGGGGATAAAAATGGAAAGGACACAAATATGATCAGAGGAAGGGTAAAAGGCCAAATTTGGTCATCTAAACATGTTGATAAGCTTCCCAAGGGAGGGTATTTGGAAGTAGAAGTTGAAAGCGGTGAAAATATTATTGCTTACGACCCGTTAGGATGTGCCGTAGGAGAAGCGGTATTGTTAACTCAAGGTTCTGTTGCAGCCGGTTATTTTACAGAATTCAAGGCACCAATTGATTCTCTAATCATTGGTTCTATTGATGAGAAGGAGTAATGTAAATGGCAAAAACTTCTTCAAATCGATCCATTGCCGTTAGCAAACAATAGCGGCGCAAACTGGCCTAAAAGCCAAAACACAAATAGGAGAAAGTCTCATGTCCAATCAAGCTATAGGAATGATTGAAACAAAAGGTTATGTCGCATCACTTGCTGCTGCGGATGCAATGGTTAAAGCAGCTAATGTAACCATTGCCGGAAGGGAAGAGGTTGGTGATGGCCTTGTATCAGTTATCATAAAAGGTGATGTTGGCGCTGTAAAGGCAGCAACTGAAGCAGGATCAGAAACTGCTAATGAAGTAGGAGAACTCATTTCTGTTCATGTGATACCACGGCCCCATACCGACCTAGGGAAATACTTCTCTCTTGACGGGAAATAACAATAAGATTATGCTCAATCATTTTTGAATAAAATATACAAGAATAAATATTAATGACTGAACTGAGGGTCTATTTACCAATCTTAGACTTACAACCACAGTTTGCTGCTTACTTAAGTAGTCCAACTCGTGCAAGAGGATATCCAGTTTATGCTGGTGAACATAGTTTAATTGTAGAAGTTGCACCAGCATTATCAATCCATAGAATAGTAGATTTGGCACTTAAAGCCTCACCTGACATGGAACCAGGAATTTTGTTTACTGAACGTCAGTTTGGATTGCTGGAACTCCACTCAAGCATTGAAGCTGAACTGGAGTCTGCTGGGAAAGCCATTCTGGATGGTATCAGTGCAAAACCTTCTGATCAACTACTTCCAAAGATATTGTACCGTGATATTATTGAAAATATATCAGATCAACATTCTATTATTTTAAATCGGACAAGATCAGCTTCAATGTTGATCTCTGGATCATCATTACTCGTTTGTGAAATGACTCCAGCTTTGTTTGCTTGCAAAGCAGCCAATGAGGCTGAAAGAGCTGCACCGCAAGCTATAATCAATGATGTACAAATGATTGGTGCTTCCGGAAGAGTTTTTATGTCTGGAAGAAAGGAAGATATGGTCATTGCTCAAAGTGCTATTGATGATTTGATTAAAAATAAATAGTTTTTGAGGTTAAACCTTAATATTAATACTGATTAGAATTGATAGCGTTACTAATTTTAACATCAAGGAGTTACCCCATTTTTATCATGAATTTTTCAGCAAGTTCTCCTGAGACTTTCGTAAATTCAGGCCCTTGTTCTTTGGCCAAATCAGTATCTGAATGAGAACCAATCCATGCCAATAGTGCCATTCTACGGAGCATGATGAAAGTATCTATTTCTTTTTCTTCTTCATTCGAAAGAGAACTAACATTTCTATATCCCCTCACCCAAGCATCTTTTAGTGTTTCAACTGTTGGATTATCTTCCATAAAACTGATCCCAGCAGCGAAGTCATATAGGAACCAGCCTATTCCGCAATCGTCAAAATCAATAAGGCGAGTTTTACCTTCATGAATCAATAGATTTGCTAGTCTCATATCAGCATGAATAAGACCGAACTTTCCACATCCCATTCCAAATTTTTTTATACGCTTAACAATAAGATCTTCCTGCTGAATTAGCAATTTTAAAACAGGTTTTTCCATTGCTGGTGCATCTTGCCATTTGCCCCAAATTGGCTTTGAACCAAAAAAAGCATCTATGTTCCATTCAAGCCTTTCAAAGTAATTTGGTCGATTCCAGCCAATGGAATGTATGTGGGTTTTAGCACTAATTTCACCTAGTTCTTCAAATGGTCCAACGAGATCCTGTTCTTCATTGGGTTCTTCTCCTTCAACATACTCGAACATAACCATGTAACGGTTGATTTTCAAACCATCAACTTTGCCTTGTTGAATATCTTGATTATCTCTCCCTGGAATGATGTTTGGCGTTTCAACTTCACTTTCTTTATTCAGCGCACGAGTCCAAGCTATTTCTGATGCTATAGCAAGTTTGGTGTGATAATTCTCCCGATGAATTCTTAGAATAGATCGGTAACCTTTAGACGACGAAACAAGATATGTTGCATTTTCTGAGAAATTGATCAATTTAGCTGAAGCTTCAGCGGGGACCTCCCACAATTTAAGAGATGTATTTGCTAATTCGCCAAGAAGAGATATAAGCATGTTATGAGATTGCTGACTTTCAACCATTCCATTACTCCTTTTATGTTATATTTCTTCAATTGCTTCTAGAGATTCAGGAAGAATTTG
>DPYO01000170.1:8050-16267 GCA_003535775.1 Fidelibacterota bacterium
CATTGCCAATATCTTCAACCACCCCAAGACGTTTTAGAGGAATTGTAGCCGCCATTGAATCTAAATAATCTTGTCCTAAATCCCGTAATCCTTCTGTGTAAATATTACCCGGCATTACAGCATTTATTGTAGTTCCATACTTCGAAAGTTCCATCGCTGCAGTCTTCATGAATCCCAGTTGCCCTGATTTGGAAGCTCCGTAATGCGACCAGCCTGGGTACGCAGTTACTGGACCTGTTATAGATGAAGTAAGAATAATCCGCCCATTACCTTTCTTTTTAAATTGAGGAATACAGGCTTTTACACACAAAAAAGCACTTTTCAGATTTGTTTCCATAACTTGGTCCCACTCTTCTGGATCCATTTCTAATATTTTAGTTTGGGGGAATATCCCGGCATTTGCGCAAAGCACATCGACACTTCCAAACTCCGATTCAGTGACTTTCACCATTTCCACTACTGCATCCCAATCAGTCACATCGCACAACTGCATTTCAGCAATCCCATTATTTGAACGGATTTCATCAACTGTTTCTTTTGCCTCAACCTCCCCTCTGGCCACCACCATCACTTTTGCACCCTGTAATGCAAATACTTTGGCAATTCCCCTGCCTATCCCTTTAGATGCACCTGTAACGATAACCGAATACCCCTTAATGCTAGTAAACATTTTTTCTCCTTCTATATTAATTTGGTTTTGAAAAGTATAATTGTCTTATTTCACTTAGCAACTGATGCTACCAATTTTTTTGCAATATATGCAATGACTAACAGTATTATTGAGGAACCAATAGAGATAAATCCCACAGATGGGACTAAAGGCGAATAACCTGAAACCATTTTTGCATAAAGCCATTCTGGTAGTGTTGAGTCTGCTCCGGTAGTAAATAAAGATAATGGGAAATTCCCCCAACTTAAAAGAAAAGAGAACAAACCAGCAGAAATGACTCCAGGAATTAGCAATGGTACTGTGATTTCACGCATAATTGTCCAGGTTGATGCTCCCAGATCTCTAGCCGCCTCCTCAAGAGCAGGATCAAAGCTGTATGCTCGTATTGCTATTATTAATGTTGATATTGGAGCTATCCATACAAGATGAGCCACTACAGCAGTTTTCCAAGAAGGTATTAATCCAATGGAGTTAAACCAAATCAACAACGCCAGACCCAGAACTGCTTGTGGGAAAAAAATTGGTAAAATTATGATTTTTTGAAACGCGTTTCTATACTTCCAATGATATCTTGCATATGCCAATGCCCCGAAGAAACCAACTAGCATTGAAATAACGGTGACAATTATAGCTATTTTCAAAGATGTTTCAACCAAATCTGAGACAGTTGGACTTTGTACTGCCCGCAAATACCAATGCGTGGCATACCTGCGGATTGGGAATGTCAAATATCTAGTTTTTGAGATTGAAGCGAAAAAAACGGAAACAAGTGGTAGATATAGAAAGACAATAACCAAAACTCCATACGCATTAAGAAAGTACACCGTTTTTCGTGATGATCTCATTAACGTCTTCTCCCCATCATCGAATCTAAATCTATCTTAGAAATCGAAAAAAATGCAAGAATCCCTATAATCAGAATCAAGATCATTGCTAAGGCTGAACCAAGTGGCCAATTCTGGCCGTACGTGAACGCTGTTTCTACCTCGTCTGTAAAAACAATTATGGCCTGCCCACCTAACAATTTAGATTCAGCCAAAGCCCCCGCGGCTAGAACAAAACTGAGAAGAGAGCCAACAACAATTCCAGGGGAAGCTAGTGGCAAATCAATTTCCCAAAGTATTCTAAACGGTGATGCTCCAAGATCCTCTGCTGCTTGACGAGCATCTTCAGGAATCATGGCAATACCTTGTGCCAAAGGAAAAAGCATGAATGGGAAATAAACATAAATAAGTCCAAACACGATGATCGGCCCATTATAAAGAACACCCTCAAGTCTTAAGCCCCACCAAGTCCTTAAATACCCATCAATCAAACCACCTTTCATCAAAGTTAAAACCCAACCAAAAAGTCGAATGTTTTCTGAAACAATAAGGGTCATAGCTACAGCAATCGTTAGGACAAGTGTAAACTTGCCAAAGACTTTTGCCATACCAAAAGCTAGCGGCCAACAAATCAAGAACAATATAACTGTTGAAATAAAAGCCATTGCAACCGACCAGAGTAAAGATTTGTAATAACCCTGTTGAAAAAAATCAGCATATGCGGAAAAATCTGGAACGTTCATGATACTGAATACCTTTGGTGGCATGATAGAAAATACAGCAACTACAACTAACGGAGCAAGAAAACTAACTGCAAGTAGCAATACCATCGGTAAAGATGTTAGCGTGCCAAGTTTGTTATCTAAACGTTCCATACTTAATCGTTAGGTATAAAGTGTGTATGTTTTATGTCCCAACCAATTACCACTGTCGCTCCAAGTTTTCCTTTAAAACGATCTTCGCGTAATTTCTCTATAATAACACGCGAATCGTCCAAAGTATCAACCTCATATTGAATGCGTGAACCAAGTTCATATTCCGCTCTCAAATAACCCCGGATCTGAAAATCGTTAGTTTCTTTTGCTTTATTAAATCGTACAAATTCTGGGCGAACCATTAACGTCCCTTTTGCTTTTTTGGAATATTTTTTTTGTTTGTCCTTTGTTAAAACACTGGAACGAATTTCAACACCATCTATCTTGATATCACCTTTAGAATCGCATTTAAAATCAAACATATTAACTTCACCCATAAAGCTGGCAACGAAACGACTTACTGGCTTAGAATATATTACCTCAGCAACATCTATTTGCTCAAACTTTCCCGAATTCATTATGGCAATCCTGTCAGACATAACCATAGCCTCTTCTAGAGAGTGCGTAATATAGACGAACGTCTTACCTGTTCTTTCATGAAGATCCACTAGCTCCTTCTCTAATGTTTTTCTCAGTCGATAATCAAGTGCGGATAAAGGCTCATCAAAGAAAATTATTTCAGGATCAAAAGCCAAAGCCCTAGCTAGTGCAATTCTTTGCTGCTCACCTCCAGAACACTGGCTAATGCGTTTATTGTAAAAACTTTTAGGTAAATGAAGGAGTTCCAAAAGCTCCAGGGCACGCTTACTCCTTACTTTTGGAGAGACTCCTTTTATCTTGAGTGGAAATTCAATATTTTGGCCTACGGATCTGTGTGGGAAAAGAGCAAGGGATTGGAAAACCATACACGTAGGTCGTTTGTTCGCAGGAGTTTGATCAATCCTTTCATTGCGAAGCCAAATTGTCCCTTCGGTGGGCTCGTCCATACCCACCATTAAACGAATTAGGGTGGTTTTACCACTACCAGAAGGGCCTACGATAGTAAGAAATTCACCCTCAAATATTTCAAGATTTATATTATCCAAAGCTGTAAAATCATCGAAGCGCTTTACAACATCTTTTAGATATAAAATAGGAGTTGTGGGCATTAATTAGTTGATGCTTAAAAATAGTTATAAATATAATAATATCAATAGTATATATAATCAAGAGGTGTTATAATACTGCACTCTTCTTCTAAAGTCATAAAACCCAGCAATTTCGCATTTCAAAAAGCTAATTCCAATGAAAGGCTAATCACTTGTTCTTTTTTAAATCTGCTTTCTAATGAGTGGTTTGAGTGAGCAATTAAATCCAAGACACCCCATTTACCAGCTAGGCAAGATCATCGACTGGGAATCTCTTGAGAATGATTTTACCCGTCTATACAGTCACAGAGGTCGTCCAGCCAAACCGGTTCGTTTAATGATCCCCTGTTTCTCTTAAATCAACTGCATGATCTTAGTGACGACCAAGTGGTTGAACGCTGGGTTGATAAACACTACTGGCAGTTTCTCAGCGGAGAGCATGAACTTCAGTGGTCTGCGCCGGTTGCCTCATCGGATCTCACCCATTTCCGCAAGCGAATTGGTAAAAAGGGTGCCGAGAGTATCTTGAGACTATCTGTAGACCTCTTCCATCCCAAAATCAAACAGGAAGAAGTAGTAGTTGACACCACAGTTCAGGAAAAAAGCATCACCTATCCTACAACGCAAAACTGGCCAAGAAGGTCATAGGCACCCGCAGGGAGATTGCCAACAAGGAAGATATTGCCTTAATGCAAAGTTACAGCCCTACTGCTCCGGGCCTGCTTCTTCAGGCATCCAACCGAGAATCTACCAGGCTAAAGAAAAAAGCCCTAAAAGCAACCAGAAGAATCCGGTCAATCGGTCGAGTTATGCTACGTGAGCTACTACGCAAGATGAACGATTAACAGCTAAGACCAACATGTTGAGACCCTGCTAAATGCCTCCAGCATTTTGTTTCAGCAGAAAAATGATAAAGATAAAATCTACTCTCTCCATGAACCTCACGTTGAATGTATTGCCAAAGGCAAAGCTAACAAGGCCTATGAATTCGGGGACAAGGTCTCTATTGACAGATCAAGAGACATCGGAATTATACTTGGTGCTCTAGCCCTACCGGGAAGTCCCTGTGATGGTCATACCATCGATGTGCTACTCAAGCAACTCAAACGAATCAATGGTACACAGGCTGAAATCCTGATCGTTGATCACGGATATCCAGGAGAAAAATATTTTGGAAAAACTCAGTTCTTGACTGCTTCACTACCAACTCAAGACGACACTGAATACAAAAAGCGTAAACAAAGCATACGATTCAGAAAAAGAGCTAGCATAGAGGCCTCAATCAGTCATTTAAAACAAGATTGCCGCTTAGGCAAATGTTTCCTAAAAGGTGTAATTGGAGACCAAACTAACTTAACACTTGCTTATACAGACTTTAGCCTAAGAAACTGGATCCGGTCTAGACTGGATATCTTTTTCAACCTGTTTTATAAAACAATCAAAAACATGAGTCTGCAGTGACTTCGACCATTTATCCAGTTACTTTTTTATCACGAACTGTTTTTTAGGCATCAACTAATTAATTCTAAAATTAGTGAATGGAGACTCAGAAAATATTCTTATCCAAGCCTCCATTCAAGTTACATTACCCGCGTTTTGCTGAGTTGTATATTTTACCCAACTCATCATATGAAGGAACAACATCATAATCTAAGGAGCGGTCCATTTCTTCGGACAAACTGTCCCACTGAATAGCATCAAGTTCTTTAGAACTGTACATAGAGAAAACCTTTTTGTCACCCATTTGTGCAACAGGATTATAGGTCCCTTCTGCAAAACCTACTGCCTTAGCGATTTCAGGTTTCTGGACGAACTCTAAAAAGTCTTCTGCCAAACTTGTAGGGTTAGGATTATTGACCAATGAAGTCAACTCAATCCAAACAATACCCCCTTTCCCACCGACTGGGCCAGTATTCGGGGTAATTCCTCTTATATTAGTTGCACCATCAAGACGTGCTGGAGAAGCGGTATAAGTGCCGCCTGTAAAATAGGCGTCAATTTCACCATTTATTAGTGCTGTATTCATTGCAACAAGATCATCGGTCAAAAGTTTCGCTCCTCCGAATATACCTTTGGCGGTTTTTCTGAATTTATTTAAACCAGCCGAATCCATCTTAGTAAATGGATTTTGGTCACCTGTCAAGCACATGTGCATTATATTCCAATTGTCGTAAGTTAGAACTCCGTAACGTCCTTTCATCTTAGAATCTAAAAACAACTTAAAGCCTTGATCTTCTGCATATTTCCTACTAATTTTGTTCGTGTTAACTACAAAACTAAACGGGCCAAAACGCTGGGTCATCCCGATTAAGGCTCCATTATCTGCAAACGCTAGTGGATATGGTCCTTGGAATTCAGGAAGCATTTTTTCAAAATAAGGCAAGAATCTTTGCTTATTTAAAGGTTTAATTAGTTTTTCAGGATAAAGCTGAGCTTTAGCCCAAGGCTGATTGACATTAATCAAGTCCCATACTTTAACCTCACCAGCTCTTAACTTATTGATCATATCAGGGTCAGATGTACCGCTCTCTGCTCTGATAGTAGCATCTGGGTTTTTAACTCTGAATGGCCCCAAAACATCATCAGAATTGTACCCTTCCCAACAGAGAATGTTGAGTTGGTCATTACGCGCAGCCTGAAGTTGTCCCAATGGTCCCAGCATAGTCAGTCCTGCTGCCCCAACAATGCCTTTTGTAAATGATCTTCTACTCAGTTTCATACTGTCTCCTATTTTGAGTGATAGTGATACGCAGAATGTAATAATTACTTTGATTTCATTTAGACATTCACTATTGTGAAATCGTTAAGAGATTATACGGGTAAAAACTCGTAAATTTTCACATGGATAATCTGCCCTACACCTTGCCAATTCAAAATTTGAATTGTTGAACACAAGTTCCATGGCATATAACTGATTTTACAAGAACATCTTTTAGCAAAATATAGATTTTATGAATAAAATTTACCTACTCAAACAAAATTTTAGTTTTCTCTGCTAAAACACAAAGCTTTTTTCAAGCTTTGATCATAAAAGCTACAGCTCAATTCAAAGAAAGAACATTCTATAAAAATTAGATTATTAATACAACACTTAATTGCAATATAATTTATCATGCTGATATTATTATATATATTACAAATACAATTTCACTGCATTAAGAGATAAAGCATTGGAGAATCTTTTTTAACATCAATTATGTCTCAAATCAATTCATCTTGACTCTTGCTTAGAATTTACCAGACTCTATTCAGGGGGCCGTTAATGGGAGCTGGAGCCCTAATGATTGTGGATGAAATTTTAAAGGAATTTGTCGAGTGGAGACTTGCTGGTCTAGGCATTATTCTTGTTTTGTTCATCATTTTATGGCCAAAAGGTCTATCGGGCTTTGTTGATTTAATTAACCAGAAATATTTTTTAAATAGAAAGTTGAAGAAAAATTTAGCTTAATTAATATTAAGCAATATATTTTAATTAGATAATTTGATGAAACATTCAATATTAGTTGTATAATAGATTAATATTATCGCAACAATTTTAAGGAAAAATTATGTCAAACACTCATAAACCGGAAATTCAAAATATAAAAGTTGATGGATACAACATTGTCAGTTACAGCTATGGCAAGGGAGAACATGTATTGTTCTTGTTAAACGGAGGTCCTGGTTTACCATGCGATTATTTGCGAGATCCACATATCCATCTTGTTGAAGAAGGGTATCGTATTGTTGCATTTGACCAGCTAGGTTGTGGAAATTCTGATAGACCTGAAGATGTTAGTTTATGGAATATAACTCGATATGTTGAAGAGGTAGAAACAGTTCGTAAAGAGCTTGGTATTGTTAATTTTCACTTATTAGGTCAATCATGGGGTGGATGGTTGAGCATTGAATATGCTTTAACTTATCCTGATGAAATAAGATCATTAATATTGGCAAATACTTGTGGAGATTTACAGCATCTTACTACTGAATTAAATCGAATGAGAGAAGCATTGGGCAGTGAGACAGTTGCCATGATGCTTCATCATGAAGCCATGGGTACGATTGATCATCCAGAATATCAAGCAGCAATAACAATTTTGAATTATCGTCATGTTTGCAGACTTAAAGAATGGCCATCTTCACTTTTAGCTTCTGTAGATGATTGGAACATGGGTCCCTATGGTACAATGCAGGGACCTAATGAGTTTTTATATATTGGAAACTTAAAGGACTGGAACCGTATTTCAGACATGGATAGTCTAGAGATGCCTACACTAATTATAACTGGTACTCATGATGAAATTGGTCCTGCATGTGCTTCTCGTATGAATAATGTACTTCCTAATTCAGAAGTTGTAGTATTTCATAACAGTTCACATGTACCTTTTTATGAGGAGCCAGACCTATATTTTAAAGAACTGCAAATTTTTCTCTCTAAAAATTAACAATTAAATTTAAGATAATTAATATAAAAAAAAGAATCCTATTATGATTTTTCCGATATTATTGGTGATTTTTAGTTGAAAGTCCTCAATTTCCGTTCAAAGTACGCTGCCCCCGAGAGTAAAACCAAAACAAACTCTTTGTAGAGAAAGCGAGAGCAGTGTTTTTTACACAGATAATCCTTCTGAAAAAATTTTAAGATGTGGTGGAGGTTTTAGGACATTTATATTTAATACTAAAACATCATCGTTTTCATATTCAGATTATACCTTGAAGAGTTTATATCGTCTTTGGTTAGGAGAATGTAATAAGATTTGAAAAAGTAGTGGCATCGACCGCAAGAAAAAACCAATACA
>DPYO01000135.1:0-2290 GCA_003535775.1 Fidelibacterota bacterium
TATTCCTACAATTGTTGCAATATCCATAGAAAATTACTCCTTAATAACGCTTGTTGTTCTTAGCCTGTTTTCATGGAGAGCCTTAAGAATATTTCTCACATCATCATATTCTGCATCCAAGCGCAGGGCTAGGTTCCAATCAATGGTTGCACGCTGAACATCTCCAAGTTTATAATAAATAGACCCCCTGCGTGCATAGGCCAGGGCAAGGTTCGGATTCAACTCGAGCGCAGCTTCCACCTCTTGTAATGCTCCGCGATAATCCCCCGTGTAAAAAAATCTTAGAGATCGGGATAAATGACGAAGAGCGTCATTTTCATTTTTATTCTGAACATTCTGATCTAATTTTAACGATTTAAGAGAATCCTCTAGAAACATCGAGTTTTGTTCCATGGCGGACAGCTGAACAATCAAGTTGCGCATTTCATTGTTCATAAGGCTCATGGAATCCCGCAGGGAGTGTACAACAAAATCAGCTATCCTGAGGGTGCTATCCCTCTGTGCTGTGATTGTTTCGCCCTCTATTGGATACAGTTTTCTTGGGTCACCAACAAAGGGTGAGGGCCCACCAAAACGTTGCACTACCGGCTCTTGTATTATAGCCCGGGGAACCGCCATGTCAAGGCCAAGAGTTACCCCAGGATGGCCTGCCCAATAGCTGTCTCCAAAGTGCGGTAATTTATCTATATGGGTGAACCCGAGGCTCAGGCGGTAATCCGAGGTAAGGGGGATGCGGAGTCCCACATTGATGCCTGTTCCGTCGAATTCACCCACTAGATCTATTCCTCCCCAACGAGCAAAATAGGGGGTATTCAAAATAAACCCCACAAAAACACCCGCAGTGGAGCCCGTATCATTTGCTACTGTTTGAGGAGAACCATCATCATCAAATTGCGGAGTACTAATTGGACCTAAACTGCCTGTTCCAAACCCCAGATATGTGTTCATTTTATATAAGCCAACTTCTTTTTCGCTGCTGACAACTGCAAAAAGAGATAATTCGTCAGAATTAAGACTTAACTGGGACGACTCCTCTGTGTTCTGAAAAACAATGTCCTGTAAACCAAGAGAAATTGATACATCCTGATATGTGTAAACCCGCTTTTGAATATGAAAACCAAATTCCACCGGGGCCGTATAACTGCTTTCTTTAAGATGGGCACGCTGTGTTGTGTCAGCGGCCATAGTAAATGAAAAACCAAACAGAAAACCAGACTTTCCTGTCTCCATATTAAAATATCCGCCCTTTGATGTGTTCAGGGGAGAAAAATTATGTATTTCTGACCCAAAACCTGTTTGAAAAAGATATGGGCTCCGCGAAAGGCTGCTTGACGGAATTTTTAACATGTCACCCGGGCGGGTATATGTAACCCTGTTTGATGCATTTGTTGTGCTTCCCAAAAAGAGGATTAAACTGAGTAAAAACACTTTTTTAATCATTAATATAATTCCACGCTATTCAATTCCATTCCTACCAACTTGGCGTAGTCGCTCTCTGGATAGTCGTCCAACAAATCTCTAAACATAATCATTGCCAGCTCTTCCTTCCCCAGTGTCCGATAAATAAGTCCTTTTTGAATGAGAGCATCTGTCGCTCTTCCTGGGTTTTCCATTACCAGAAGCTTGTCCAGCATTATCAGGGCGGAATTATACTCTTTCCCCTGGCGATAACAGTCAGCCATCCAATACAAAACATTTCCAACTGTCCACTGATTTGCTCCCGTAAAAGAAAGTGCTAAAAAATAATTAAGTGCTTCTTTGTATTCTTCCCTTTGGTATGCAAACACCGCTGACATATAAACCAGCTGACTGAATTGTTGTTGAGGTGTGGCTAGGCTCTGCTTAGGCAGGAGCATTAGGGGTGGCATCTCTAAGACTGAAAACACCGTTTCAATAGTCACGTCTTCAAAAGAAGAATCATCAACAAAACTATTGTTCGCTGGAATGAAAACCTCCGGCCTTTCTGGTTTACGTAATGGGGGGTTAGTAATGACTGCTATAATGTCCTTTATCTCTTTGTTTTCACTTTGAATTAAGTCTACTTCTTTTGAAAAGGTTTCCTCAAGTTGATCAACCCTCTTTTGAATACGCTTCAACAGTTCCAGCATTTCTTGGGAAGCGGCCATATAAATTGCCCCGCTTTCCGCCTTTTTAATTTTTATTTTTATTTCTTGAGAGGGGGCCTCTATAAGCCTGGAATATGCCTCTTTTCCTGTGCGTGGTTCTATTGCAATACCAAGATCAAGAAAAAATATATCGGCGTCTGTCGGCTGAGAAGGCTGTGCTTGGC
>DPYO01000135.1:2607-3533 GCA_003535775.1 Fidelibacterota bacterium
GGCTGTGCTTGGCCTATAAGCAGCGGCACTACAACAAGAACCAAAACAATATTTAAAATTAGCCTTTTCCCTTTATATTTTACCATAACCAACAAAAGGACTATTCGTATTCCATCCAATCAATAACATATGAGTACCCGATGAAAGATCCAAATGAATGAGGAACATATAATTCAAAGGTCCCAACAGCGCCCGGAAGAAGCGTAGCGTCTGTGGTAATCCCAGACTCGAACGTATGATATATCCCTACAATAAACGTTGTTAGCGTTTTTGTCTCTCCGCTCCAGTTTCTTCTAAAAACAAAATCAACTTTTACAAAATCTGCCCGACGGCCGCCAATGTTTTTAATCTGCCCAGAAAAAATAACATTTCCCTGTGTGTCTTTCTTTTCGCTTATGTTTCCCATGAGCACACAATTGGCAGAATATTTCTTCCCCGCCTTTCTTGCCTCTGGGCTTGAGGAAACATACCTAGGTTCCGCAAGTTTTGGCATTGGCGGCGGGGTATAGCTGTCTCGAATTTGTTCTGGTACATACTCTTGTTGTTCTTCCATCACAATATTATCTACTACACGCACAATGTCGCGCCTATTAATAATCAAATATCCTATTAGTGTTTCTACTTTTAGCGTTTTTTCGTCTTGGTAAATTATTTTACCAAACACAGTACTCCCGTTCTTTAAAATAATTTCTTTTGAATAAATAGCAAGGGGGTTTATCCACATTTTGCTTAAAGATTTCAGGTCATTTAATTCGGTGTTCAAATGTTTTATTTCGGCAGTCATTTTTTTAGCTTCGAAACTTAATTCATTAAGAATATAACCTTCGGCAGGTGTTGGTTGGCTGGGAAATGAGACTGCACTTTCCACCGGAGACTCTGCCCTGGGTTCTGCTTTTGGTGTCGTTTTTGTTTTTGCCTTTGTTTTT
>DPYO01000135.1:3874-4511 GCA_003535775.1 Fidelibacterota bacterium
TTTTTGCCTTTGTTTTTGCCTTTGGCAGGAGAATTTCAATGTCTGATATATCATCATCAGCGACAACAACAGGCACGTTGGCTTTCCCAAGCTCACCTGCATCCACATCAAGGCTGTATCCTCCTGGTAGAACTTTTTTAAACTTAAATTTTCCACCACCAGTGCCTAGACGTTTTTTCGATGTTTCTGTCCGCTGAACTTCCGTACCATCTTCACCTAAAAGCAATACGGTGGTTTTGGCTATTTTATTGCCCTCTAAGTCTATTACTACTCCCTTAATAGAATAGTTTTTTGCTGACAAACAGGTAACAAAAAAAATAGTGAAAAACAAATAGAAAACATTCCCTCTCAGGGATGAGTATATTTTTGTCATTTTACTACCTCGGATTTTTTGATATTTGGCGTATTTTAACGCCAATTATTTCGATATTACCTAAAAAAGAATACGATTAGACCATAGTACAAGACAAGGATTTTTATGTGGGTGGTAAACCAGAGACTAATCCAAAAAGTTGTTATAAAAATTATTTATTTTTTATACTAACCACAGATAGGTTACCGCCCTATTCCTTCTGCCAAAATCCCTGTCATCCGGGAGCCCGCTCTCCTGGCGCATAGCAATGCTCTTCTGATGAAA
>DPYO01000135.1:4915-5040 GCA_003535775.1 Fidelibacterota bacterium
AGTGTTCCTGATCCATGTCCATGAATAATTTTTATCGAACGAATTTTATTCCTACACATTGCGCTGCTTACCCCTGTTTCTAAAACAGATATAGCTTTATCTACCGAATAATTATTATGCCCAAT
>DPYO01000043.1:0-4280 GCA_003535775.1 Fidelibacterota bacterium
ATCATCTTTTATCTGAAAAGCCATACCAAAGTTTTGACCAAAATCTTTCATGGCTTTCCGATCCTCTAGGTTGTTTGTGGTGGTCAGTGAGCCAAGCTCACATGAAGCAGAAAACAAAGAAGCTGTTTTCCGGGAAATAACGTCATAGTACAACTTTTCAGAAACGGACTTCCTGAAATTTTTTTCGATTTGAAGAATCTCACCAGAACTCATCTGTTCTGCAGTTCCAGATATAAGTTCCAGTACCTCAAAGTCTTTGAGCTTAATCATATTAATCAAAGATTTACTTAACATATAATCACCCATCAGTACGGATAGTTTATTTTTCCATTTTTTATGAAGGGCAGCCCATCCACGGCGAAGATTTGCCTCATCAACAACATCATCGTGAATTAACGTAGCAACGTGAAGCATTTCAATCATCGCTGCAGCTCGGAAACTGTTTGCAGTAGGTTCCCCACAGATATGTGCTGAAAAAATTGTTAAGAATGGCCGGATATGTTTGCCTCTTCGCATCATCATATATTTCGCTAAGATATTAATCAATCGAACCTCAGATTGAAGCGAATCCTTCAATTCCTTTCGGAATAAATGAATATCTTCATTAATGGGTACAGTTATTTCCTTTAATGATTTGATGTCTTGTACCTTTGTGTTAATATTATTCATCACAAAAATTCAATCACTTCTCTGTCACATAGGCGCTCATTGATGAAATTATACTTTTAATCTGTTTTCAGATTGGTAGTTTCTTCTTCTGTCTTTATTGCAAGCCAGGAAACACCGATACTTATCTCGTACAGAATTGTCAAGGGGAGAGCCATGAGAAAAAGACTGATAGGATCAGGGGGAGTAATCATTGCAGAAAGAATTAATATGATAACAATCGAATGACGGCGGTAATGTCTCATAAATGGAGGAGTTAGAATTCCAATGGAAGACAAGATATATGTAAGTACAGGCAGTTCGAAAATCAGTCCGGTACCTAGTAAAAGCCAAGTTATGAAACTAAAATAATAATTAATAGAAAAGTTATTTTGGATGTCACCATATCCAATGGAAGTAAAAAAATTCAGCGAAAATGGAATAATAACAATATAAGCGAAAAAAACACCTGCAAGAAATGAAATGAATGTAAAAATAATTAGAGGGAAAAGATATTTACGTTCATTCACTAGTAACCCAGGTATAATAAATTTCCACGTTTGATATGTTAAAACTGGGATTGCAAGAATGACTCCACCGACAAATGCAAGTCCCCATTTGATTAAAAACATTCCCTGCACTTTAAGAACTTGCAGGTCTAAATCTAGCTTTCTTGTCGGCAGGATTAGTATTTCAATAACCTGATCAATAAAAAAATATGTGACGATAGCTCCAATAAGAACTGATATTAATGCCTTGATAAGTCTCCATCGCAACTCTTCGAGATGATCCAGAAAAGACATATTTCCATGATCCAGATCAGCCATTTTCAAAGGCTGTTAGTAATTCTTCCGCAATTTCATATGGAGAAGATTGAATAGATTCTACTGATTGAGTAGCCTTCTCTAACTGTTCTAATTGATGAGAAGACCAAAATTTTCTCAACAATCGGTCCTGAATCAACCCACGGATTCGATCCCGATGTCTTTCGAGGCGTTTTGATTCAAGAATCCCTCTTTTGTCCATTTCTTTTAAATGATCTCCTATGAGATTGTACCAATCAAATACACCTTCACCCGTACTCGCAATTGTATTAATAACTGGGGGTTCCAAAGAATCCGGTTTTGAGAAACTATGCAAAAGCGCCTGAAGGGTTTGCGCTAAACGATTTGCACCTTTCTTATCAGTTTTATTAATAACAAAAA
Source organism: Fidelibacterota bacterium (assembly GCA_003535775.1). Classification (GTDB taxonomy): domain Bacteria; phylum Fidelibacterota; class Marinisomatia; order Marinisomatales; family UBA8229; genus UBA8229. The sequence goes on from DPYO01000043.1 coordinate 1,851, forward strand.
TATCAGCTATTTCCATTAATCCAGCTTTCATTAATTGAATTTCATCACCTGTCCCTGGCATGAGCACTACAACAGTCAAATCAACTGCTTTTACAACATCGTGCTCTGCCTGTCCAATGCCAACTGTTTCAAATATAATAATATCTTTTCCACTGGCAGCTATGACATCACCAACCTCTTGTGCTTTTTTAGCTAGACCTCCTAAATATTGATGAGACCCCATACTCCTGATGTACACATCATTATTATCATAAAAACGGTTCATCCTTATCCGATCGCCTAACAATGCACCACCAGAAAACGGACTGGAAGGATCGACTGCTACAACACCGACGGATTTAGCTTGGGAGAGAATTTCCGGGATCAAACAATCTACCAGCGAACTTTTTCCAACCCCTGGGGGGCCGGTTATGCCAATCCTGACAGATTGCTGAATGTAAGGGTGCAATTGAATAAAATAATCAGGAGAAATATCCTGATCATTTTCGATATCACTTATAGCCCTGGACAGCTCTCTATGATTATTTGAACGAATACTATTAAGCATCGTACTGTCCATAGAACTACCGTGTTTTATAAATTACTAATTATCAGGAAAAAAGCCGACAAAATTTGATAAAATTGCGTATGGTTGTTTTACGACCACGACGGGCGATAAACCGTTTTTTCTCTAGTGATTTTAGGACTCTGGATACAGTTTCTCTGGAAGTTCCTGCCATATTTGCAATATCCTGATGATAGGGTAAATTATTGATAGTTACAGTCCCTCCTTTTATTTGACCTAATTCTTCTGCAAGGCGTATGAGAGCAATACATATTCGCTGTTCCGCATCACTAAGAGATAAACTCTCAATCTGTTGATCACTATATCTTATTCGGGAGGTTAATTCTTCTAAAAGCTTAATAGCAATTTGGGGGTAACTTTCAAGAATATATAAAAAGTCACCACGTTGCAAAGACAAAAGTACAGAATCATCAATGGTGACAACATTCGCCGATCTTCCCTCACCATCCAGCAATGCCATTTCTCCGAAAAAATCTCCCTCTCCAAGCATAGCCAATATCACTTCCCGTCCATCATCACTCATTCGGGTTACTTTTACTGCACCTGACTTTATTAAGAAAAATGTCCTCCCCATACTTTCTTCAATGACAACCATTTTACCCTTTGAATAACTTCTGGTTACCATTTTTTCAGATATTTTTTTCAGCGAAATTTTATTTAAACTAGAAAAAAGAGGAACCGACTGCAATAATTCAATTTTGTCCATTGTAGAAAATACAATAATATTTTAATTTTTCAAATTATAGTTTAAGAATAAATAGAAATCCCAATTCAAGCACATTATAACTTTATTTGTTTCGATTGACTTCAAAGATAAAATTGAAATAAGTTTAACCCAATAAAAATATAGAAAGAACAAAAATGGATAGACACCCGCAACAAATTAAACGCGAACGACAGGATATAACCCGTAGAAACCGAAACATTCGAAACATGTCAAAGCTCAGGACTCTTATAAATAACCTCTTACAGACAAATGACCCGGTTGAGGCGGATCTTGTTTATAAAAATACAGTTAGTTTTATTGACAAAATGGTAAGCAAGCGTTTAATACATAAAAATACAGCAGCTCGCCGTAAAACACAGATTACTCGACATGTTAATTCTATTAGAAAAGATTAACGATCAAATCCCTGATAATTTGGAGCTTCTTTCATGATACGCACTTCATGGGGATGATTTTCCTTTATTCCCGCGCTTGAAATCTGAATAAAATTTGATTTCTCACCAAACTCTTTAATAGTCTCCACACCACAATATCCCATTGATGATCTCAAACCACCTAAGAGCTGATGAATGGCATTTTGAACTGATCCCCTGTATGGAACCATACCTTCAATTCCTTCCGGTACAAGCTTGGAGCTATCCATCCCTTCCTGAAAATACCGGTCACTACTCCCCTCCTTCATTGCTTCCATAGAACCCATGCCGCGGTAGGTCTTATATTGACGTCCTTCATATAAAATTGTTTCTCCGGGGCTTTCATCCATTCCAGCAAGGAGATTCCCAATCATGACGGAATCCGTCCCAGCAGCAAATGCTTTGGCCATATCACCGCTATACCGAATTCCACCATCAGCAATAACGGGGATGTTATGTTTCCGGGCTTCATCCACACAATTCATGATCGCCGATAATTGAGGAACCCCAGTCCCAGAAATAATACGTGTTGTACAACTTGATCCTGCTCCAATCCCTACTTTAACTCCATCAACTCCACTATCAACAAGCGCTTTTACTCCATCCGAAGTAGCAACATTTCCTGCAATGACATCTACTGAAACCAAAGATTTAATTTTTTCAGTAGTACCTAAAACATCGGAGGAATGTCCATGAGCAGTATCGACGATAATGGTATCTACATG
>DPYO01000043.1:4656-10013 GCA_003535775.1 Fidelibacterota bacterium
GCAGCACCCACCCTGAGACGTCCATTTCTATCTTTGCAGGCATTGGGAAATCGTTCTTTTTTTTGAATATCTTTCACCGTTATTAAACCAGCCAAATTACCCTTTTTATCCACAACGAGGAGTTTCTCAATACGATGTTCCTGTAAAATCTTTTTCGCTTTTTCCAGAGTTGTCCCTATGGGAACAGTCACAAGATTTTTAGATGTCATCCTGTCTTTTACAGATAAATTTAAATCTGTTTCAAAACGAATATCCCGATTTGTTAAAATACCAACAAGTTTTCCCTTTTTCACTACCGGAAGACCACTGATTTTGTTTTGATCCATAAGTTGTTTTGCTTCACGAATTGTTCTTGAAATATCCAAAATAATAGGATCTATGATCATTCCACTCTCTGAGCGTTTTACCTTAGCCACCATTGATGCTTGGTTTTCAATACTCAGATTTTTATGAATAATGCCAACTCCACCTTCTCGGGCAAGTGCTATTGCCATTTTTGTTTCGGTCACTGTGTCCATTGCTGCACTGAGAATTGGGATATTCAGTTGAATGGACGATGTCAATTTGGATGACACATTAACTTCTCTTGGGAGGACAGATGACTTTTGGGGTACTAACAGAACGTCATCAAAAGTCAAGGCGAATGTAAATGGTGGACGGTTTTTCACGTGTCTTACTCCAATGAACTAACTTTTTGAACAGCGCTTTGTAAAAGATTTAGCTGAAGTTCTTTTTGATCAGACTCACCAGTTGTTATTTGGATTAGCTTCCCAAAGCCTGTGTTCATCTCATAAATTTTATCTCCCCGTGCAAGGATATCAGCCAATCGTTTGTGTGATGATTTGGCCGCTTCTTGAGCGTTGCGCTCAATTCGCACTATTACCTGAGCTTTAAGGGAAGTGGGGAATTCCTTATATGTATATGTTTTTGGAGAAATTGATACAGCTGACATAAGGAAATTTAGGATAAGTATTTGTCAAGAAGAAATGAAGAATTTTTGAAAAATCAATATAATGGAAATTAAATAGCAACTCATAGACCTTGTAAAAAGTGAGATAAATCGATCAATATCTAAAAGTTCAATTCATTAATATTTTCCACCACTTCATGATGAACAGGGATGGAATCACTGAAATGCTTTCCGTAGCCTTTTGTAATAACGCGATCATCAAGCACAATAAATGTTCCCTGATCTAGGGTGGATCGTATTAACCGGCCAAAGCCCTGGCGAAACTTGATGACACACTCAGGAACGGTATAGTCAAAAAAGGAACTTCCTCCAGACATATCAACCGATTTAGAATAGGCCCACACCACCGGTTCTGTAGGTACACTAAAAGGAAGTTTGGTAATAATAAGTGTTTCGAGAAGTTCACCCGGTAAATCAATGCCTTCCCAGAAAGCATTTGTACCCAACAAAATTCCATTTGGATTACTATGCATGCCCTGCAGGATTGAGTAACGGGAAACACCATATCTCTGGGCAAATATAGGCAAATCCCGACCCTCCGGTTTGGAACGTAATTCACGATACGTTTGATTTAACATTTTATGTGAAGTAAATAAAACCATGATTCTATTATTAAGACTATTATGAAAATTGTAAATAATAGAAGCAATTGATTCTGGATCATTTCTGATATCTTTTTTCCCACCGTATTGAAAATATTTAACCTGATCTTCATAATAGAAAGGACTCGCAAATACATCGGTTTTCAATTGTATCTTTTTTAGATTATTTAAGCCTACCCGTTCACGGAAATAGTCAAAAGATTCATCAATCTGGAGAGTCGCTGAAGTCAAAATGCAATGATCCAGTTTTTCAAAGAATTGGGAGGATAACATCCGTGAAACATCAATGGGAGAACCATGTAACGAAAGACTAAGTTTTCTGCCCTCAGCTCCTGGGTGTATAAATTTTCCTTCCTGCCAATACACCCAGTCAGGATTCTGGTTTGCCGTCAACATGACCAAAATCGCTGACTTTTCTTTCAGTAAATCTATTCGTTGCTCCAAAGTATGATGGAGATCAGGATATTCCTTTTTATCAGGATCTATTGAAAGTAACTTTCTTTCAATTCGATCCAGAGTTTGAAGAAGATTATTCAGGATAGAACTCAACCAATGCAGCTCACCTTGAACGCTTCCAAATTCTTCAGTGAGGTTTTCTATGATAACCTTTTTTGTATATGTGTCTTTTACTGAATATCGTTTCGTATAATGCAGGCTAAGAATATCAAAAAAGTCCTTCACTGCTTCCATTCCTTCGTTCACTTGATCTTGTAGGTTTTTGTAATAAGATTCAAACTCTGGATAAAGTTTTGACAAGTCTTTTAAACCCTTAGACCACCAAACGGTACCAATATTTGACGGATCAATACTCCGAAAAACCGACATGATTACAAATTGATCCATGTGAATTGATAATTGACTGTAAGCTGTACTTATTAAATTATGAGCCTCATCGATAATCACTGCATTATAGGGTGGCAGAAATCCTGACGATGTGATTTCAGACAATAAGAGAGCATGATTTACAATGATAATTTGAGCATCAAAAACTGAACGGCGGACCTTTCCGAAAAAACATCCTTTATATTTCGAACAAATATTTGTTGTGCAGAAACCCGGTTCACTTTGAATCAAAGATGCAATTCTTCCAGGATGGCTGCTCCAAAAACCATTACACTCCGACAAATCTCCAGTATCCGTATATTCGAGCCAAACAAAAATTGGTAAGAGGCTTTCTATTTCTTTGGGAGATAATTGTTTTCCACTATTAGTAATTTCCCAGTTCAATCTTGTCTTGCAGATATAATTATTCCGTCCTTTTAATTTAACGGCATTAATTGATACATCAAGCGCCTGTGCTAAAAGAGGCAGGTCTTTGTAAAATAATTGATCCTGAAGGTGTTTTGTATGGCAGGAAATAATGGTTGGTCCCTTATCTCCAGCAATAACAGTCCGCTTCAATGCAGGAAATAAATATGCCAGTGATTTCCCAAGCCCTGTTCCAGCTTCAACAATACCAATTTCAGGAGTGTCAATGATAATATTTTCCACAAATTCACCATAACCAACCTGAGCCTGCCGATTTTCGAACCCATCCATCTTTTCCTGCAATAATCCACCGGGGCAAAAAACGTCCTGAACAGAAATATTTTCGATATGTTTATTCCCATTAGAACGATAAATATTTGAGTACTTATTGTGCTGAACGTTTGATTTTGTTATCCCTGCCTTCAAATCTTCAGTCCGAATTAGTTCATTTGCTAAATCAATATAAAGCGACTTATTGGGAATGGTAGCTGATTTGACCAGAGATGCCAGCTTAGAGATTACATGTAATGGATAACTTGCTGCTTCTTTTACCAAATGAATAAATATTGTACCGCAAATCTCAGCATCCTTTTCTGCTCTATGGGAACCGGTGGAAGACAAACCAAAATATTCACCGACTGATCCAAGATTAAACGCCGGATTATCAAATAAAAATATTCGGGCTAACTGGAGTGTATCATATTGGCAATGATCCACTCCCGATTTTCCAAATCGATCACCAAGTGCATTTAAAAATTTCATGTCAAAAGAAATATTATGAGCAATAAGAGGGAAATCTCCAATAAAAGTAAAAAATTTGTCAAGAATATCCTTTTCTTTTGGCGCAGCAGCTACCATACTATTTGTGATTCCTGTTAAATCCGTGATAATGTTTGATATGTGCCTCTCCGGATTAACGAGGGTTACAAAACGATCAGTTGTTTTTCCATCAATATACCGGATTGCTGCAATTTCAATAATTCGATCTGAATGTGCACTCAAACCGGTTGTTTCAAAATCCAGCGCAATAAAAGAGGATAGATTTAATTTTTTAAATAATTGTTTTTTAATCATTTAAATTAAAAATTTTACCCAAATAGTTAGAATTTCTCAGCTAATTATATTTTCACTAATAAACCCAAACCTCGAAAATTATAATAAGAGGATTGAATTGAGTTCATTTTTATAAAAGTCAAACATAATAACACAATAAGCTTAGAAATGAAAAATAGCGAATAGTTAATCAAAGACCGGTAAACAATCGCATTACATCAATTAAAAGAGTTGGTTTCTTTGAGACTGCGATAGAAAATAGTTTCATAAGCGACCGATCTTCCTCTTTGACAGCAGCGATTCCATCGGCAATACGATTTAAATCATCATCATCAAATCTAAATATCGCCTCTTTTATCCGATAATATTTTTCATGTTTTTTCCCCCTAAGTTTTGCCCATTTCTTTTCATAAGAATTAAGATTAGCCCTAGTGGGTTCTTTCTTATTATGCAAAAGTTCAATTGCAGTTTCTGCTGCAGCCATCCCGCTCATCATTCCAGAACTTATACCTCCTCCAGTCATTGGATTTACCGTATGCGCTGCATCACCAACCAACATCAATCCGTCCGCAACCATGTATTTTAGGGTTTTATCAACCGGGATACCCCCAACTACTGTGGTTAAGACTGAACATTCAGGATATTTCCATTGCAGAAATTCATCAAGAAATTTCTGTGCAGATTTCCCCTCTTTCGCAAAATAGCCGGAAATCGCCAAACCAATATTTGCAGACTTGTTACCTTTTGGGAACACCCACAAATAACCTCCAGGTGCCCATTTTCGGGATAAATAAAACTCAAATTTATTAGATTGAACCTCTATTCCTGAAACGGTTTTCTGAATACCCGATTCCATGTCTTTTAATTTTACCTGAGTCCGGAGTCCTCCCCAACGACCAACTCGACTTTCCACACCGTCAGCGCCGATTACAAACTTTGCTTTTACTTCAAAAGGTGTGTTCAAGTAGTTTCCCTTAACTCCACAAACCATATCATTATCAATAATCAATCCATTTACATATGCTTTGGTAACAACCATTGCGCCTTCCTGGACAGCCATATGAGCTAAATCATAATCAAAAATCCTTCGATCAAGAATGTACCCTTTATCATTTAAATCAAATTCAATTTCTGTTCCATTGGGAGCTGTGAGTTTAATTCGATCAATGGTAGATAGAATCCAACGAGGATCAGGATCATGAAAATAACGCAAACCTTTATCACTAATAGCTTCACCACACCTTACAGGCATACCAATATCCCTGTCTTTCTCAAGAACAAGAACCGAGAGACCACCACGGGAAGCAACTTGAGCAAAAGTGGTACCTGCAGGTCCACCTCCAACTACGATGCAATCAAATTGTTGCTGTTGCCACACTGCTTAATACATCAATTGGACAAATGAAAACACACAGATCACAATCAATACAAATTTCATCATCAATTTCAATAATAGATTCCATCACTTCAATACAATCTACCGG